>CALRLJ020000147.1:0-8300 GCA_943368635.1 Sediminibacterium ginsengisoli
TCGATCGGACCCGGATCGATGATCGCGACATTCCCCTTGCCGACGATATAGCTCACCGTTCCGGTGAATGTGAACGGGCTGGGATTGTTGCACAACACCCGCCGCACGCCGGGGACCACTTCGTCCACGACACCGGGTGCGAGCGGAAAATCCCGATTGAACGGAATATCGTCGTTATCGCTCAAGCAAGCACCTCACGCGATCAGGCGTATTTTAAGAGAACGCCTGAATGCCGGTGATGGCACGGCCGAGAATGAGAGCATGCACGTCATGGGTGCCCTCATAGGTGTTTACCGTTTCGAGATTCTGCGCGTGACGCATCACGTGATACTCGCTCGAAATTCCGTTGCCGCCGTGCATGTCGCGCGCAACACGGGCGATGTCGAGCGCCTTGCCGCAGTTGTTGCGCTTCATGATCGAAATCATTTCAGGCGCCATCTTGCCTTCGTCCATCAGGCGGCCGACGCGCAGCGAACCCTGCAAGCCGAGCGTGATCTCGGTCTCCATGTCCGCGAGCTTCTTCTGCACGAGCTGCGTCGCGGCCAATGGCCGGCCGAACTGCTTGCGGTCCAGCGTATATTGCCGCGCGCGCGCGAAGCAGTCTTCCGCGGCGCCCATAGCGCCCCATGAAATGCCATAGCGTGCGCGGTTAAGGCAGCCGAACGGTCCGGCCAGACCCGAGACGTTCGGCAGCAGCGCGCTTTCCGGAACCACGACACCGTCCATCACGATTTCGCCGGTGATCGAGGCGCGCAGACTCAGCTTGCCGCCGATCTTCGGCGCCGACAGACCCTTCATGCCCTTCTCGAGAATGAAGCCGCGGACCTTGTTGTCATGCGCGGCGGACTTCGCCCACACCACGAACACATCGGCGATCGGCGCGTTGGAAATCCACATCTTCGAGCCGGTCAGACGATAGCCGTCCGCCACCTTCTCAGCGCGGGTCTTCATGCCGTCGGGATCGGAACCTGCATCCGGCTCGGTGAGGCCGAAGCAACCGACCCACTCGCCGGTGGCGAGCTTGGGCAGATATTTCTTGCGCTGGGTTTCGTCGCCATAGGCGTAAATCGGATACATCACCAGCGACGACTGCACGCTGTTCATCGACCGATAGCCGGAATCGACGCGCTCGATCTCGCGTGCGACCAGACCGTAGGCGACGTAGCTCGCATTGGCGCAGCCATATTCTTCCGGCAGCGTCACGCCGATCAGGCCGAGCTCGCCCATTTCGCTAAAGATTTCGCGATCGGTCTTTTCTTCCAGATAAGCCTGCGTCACGCGCGGCAGCAGCTTGTCCTGAGCATAGGCCCGCGCGGTATCGCGGATCATCCGTTCGTCCTCGGTCAACTGATCGTCGAACAGGAACGGATCATCCCACTGGAACGTCGCCTTGGCGGGCTTGTCCTTGGTCTGCGGGCGGGCACTCATGACATTATCCTTTCAGCTTACGTCTGCTGTTGAGAAATCACGATAAATCGTCAGCGTCAGGTTGCAAGCGCAAAACCAGTTCCCGCCTGCATGAAGCTGACCTGACGCTAGGCTTCGAACGGCTCGTTGGCGACGATTTCGATGCCGAATCCCGAGAGGCCCTTGTAATCGTGCGTCGACGATGTGAGGTGGCGGATCGACGTCACGCCGAGGTCGCGCAGGATCTGCGCGCCGACGCCGACTTCGCGCCATTGCCGGTGACGATCCGCTTCCGCTGAATGATCTTCGGCAATCGGGGCAACGGGCACACCGGCTGCTCCGTCACGCAGATAGACCAGCACGCCGCTGCCGTTCTTCTTGAAATGCTCGAGCGCTGCAAGAACGCGGCCTGACCCGAAGAAGATGTCTTTCACGATATTCGGCTTGTGGAAGCGCGCCAGCACATTCTGGCCGTTGCCGACGCCCCTGTAGACGAACGCGACGTGATAGACCGGATCGAACGGCGAGCGATAAGCGTAGCCGTCGAGTTGACCGATCGGGCTGTCGACGGTGAAGGTCGAGACCCGTTCGATCAGCTTCTCACGCGCCTGCCGATACGAGATCATGTCGGCGATGGTGACATGCTTGAGGTTGTGCTGCGCCGCGAACTTCACGACCTGCTCGCCCTTCATCACCGTGCCGTCGTCGTTCATCAGTTCGCTGATGACGCCAACCGGCGGCAGGTCGCACAACTTGCAGAGATCAACCGCCGCTTCGGTATGGCCGGAACGCAGCAGCACGCCGCCATCGCGTGCAATCAGCGGAAAAATGTGACCGGGGCGCGCGAAATCGCTGGCGCCCGCATTGGGATTGGCCAGCGCGCGGCAGCAGACGGTGCGCTCCTCGGCCGAAATGCCGGTGGTCATACCGGGCTTGTAGTCGATCGACACCGTGAAGGCGGTGGTGTGATTGGAATCGTTATGGGCGACCATCGGATCGAGCCGCAGGCGTCGCGCATTGTCCGCCGTGATCGGTGCGCAGACGATGCCCGAGGTGTGGCGGATGATGAAGGCCATTTTTTCCGCCGTGCAGAGCGTGGCGGCAACGATCAGATCACCCTCGCCTTCGCGATCGTCGTCGTCGGTGACAACGACGATTTCACCTGCTGCGAACGCCTTCAGGACTTCTGGGATGGGATGGGCCATAACGTGCTCGTGCTCTCAAAAGGGTGCTGATCGTATGGCTCAGGGCGCGGGCGGGCGCAACTGTCGCGTCCACATGGCCGTCATCCGCCGGTCTTCAGTGGCCTGAATCGGGAAATATGCCCCTGCCAAACCCCCGCAAGAGCGCCGATCTGCCCGCCCAAAGCGATATTTTGCAGTTTTAAACGACAGAACTTCCGCATGGCGGAACGCATTCAGAATGCCACGGTGCAACTCATCAGGCCGCGGCCGGAGCCGGCGAACCCTGCAAGCTGAAATCGTAGCGAAGATAGCGATGGGGCCGGTCGATGTGCTCGCCGGTCAGCGACACCGTTTCGGTTCTCTGTTCGAAATCCGCAATGAGCGAATCCTTGACGCCGAACACCACGTCCGAATCCAGATAGGCGTCACCCTTCACGAAAATATGGGTAATGAGTTTCCGATGGCCGGGGGCTGCGATCATGAAATGGAGATGGGCCGGACGGAATGGATGTCGCCCGGCTGCCGCCAGCAACGCACCTACCGGGCCATCCGTCGGGATCGGGTAGCTGCGCGGCATGATGGACCAGAACCGGAAACGTCCCTCCGCATCCGTATGCAGCCGGCCACGCAGGAACAACACATCAGGGTCGTCGAACTGCAAATCATAATGGCCTTCGTCGTCCGATTGCCAGACATCGACGGTCGCATCGCGCAGCACGCTGCCGCCCTGAGAGCGCACAATGCCTTCGACGAAAACCGGATCGCCCTTGAGGCCGCCGGAAATGTCTGCGCCGAGTTCAGCCACAGGCGCGTTCTCGACATAGAACGGCCCCAGCACCGTCGTCTCGGTGGTTTCACCGCCGCGCGCATGGTTGATGGTATCGACCAGCATCGACACCCCCAGCGTGTCGGAAAGCAGAATGAACTCCTGCCTCCGCTCGTCGCACATGTGCCCCGTGCGTGTCAGGAAATCGATCGCGGACTTCCACTCAGTCTCCGTTGGTCGCAGTTCGCGGACGAATGCGTGTAAGTGTTTCACTAGCCCGAGCAACATCTCTCGCGTTCGCGGATCGGCGGCATGCTGTACACGATCAAGGACGGCTTGGGTAAGAGTTGCCTCGCTGTAGTCGCGCATCGTGAGGTCTCCGGGCTGATTTTCAGCTTGATGATATGCTGCGATAGCACGGCAGCGGTCCGGAGAGGCATCAAACGGAGGTGAAGTTCGCTTAAGGCAGGACTTCGCGGCGCTCACTCAAAAGAGCGTCCATCTCGGCACGCTTGGCGTCGAGCAAGCCTTGGTCGGCGGCGTCGATGACTTTGTAAAGCTCCTCGGCGTCGGTGATGCGGGTCACGGTCACGTAGTCCGCACCGGCCGCGTAAAGGTCGCCGACATCCGCCAGCAGATCGGCCGTCGATATGATTTTCGCATCCGGATTCATCGACCGTACATGGCGCACCAGCTTTTCGTTGTTGGCGCCTTTCAGGAGCGAATCCGGCACGCTGAGAATGATGATCTCGGCCTTGCCGACGCCGGCATGCAGCAAGGTATCGATGTTGCTGATGTCACCGTAGATGACGTGAATGCCGCGCGCGGTCAGCGTGCGGAATACATTGGGATTGAAATCCACAACGCTGATCTGATCGAGCAAGGATTTGTTCTGCCGTTCGATCTCGCTCATCAATGAGCTTGCCGCGCGAAAGAAACCGAGAATGACGATGCGCCGGGCTGCTCCGTGCCCCGTCTCATGCTCGGTATCGGCGGCATGAGCGTGATCGAGATCCCGGAATCCGATTCTCTTCATCGCGCCGATACTCCAGCGGGTGATCGGATCGCTGCGCATGATCACGAACGTCGAGAGAACCGCGAGGATGACGAACGCGAATGACGTCGCGCTGGACGTCTCCTGCGTGATATGCCCCGCGACCACGCCGGTCTGAATGACCACGAGCGAGAATTCGCTGATCTGGGACAGATTGAGCGCGGGCAGCAGGCTGGCGCGAAGCCCCTGCTTCATGATGTAGAGCGGCAGGAAAGTCGTGATCATGCGGCTGATGACAGTGAATGCCGCGATAACAAGCGCCAGCCCGATCATGGATGAATTTGGAACCGGGATCGTCATGCCGAGCGCCACAAAGAACAGCGTGATGAAGAAATCCCGCAGCGTGGTGACTTTCGCAGTGACGTCGAGCGCATAGGGGAATGTCGAGAGCGACACACCCGCCACAAGCGATCCCATCTCCCGCGACAGGTGAAGGCGCTCTGCAACTTCACCGATCAGAAAACACCAGGCCAGTGCGCCCAGCATGACCAGTTCCGGGTTTCGCGCGATCTGGTGAAAGATCTTCGGCAGCACGAATCGGCTGAGGATCATCGCCGTCGCGACCAGCAGCCCGACCCGGCCGATCGAGAGCAGAACGATACTGATCTGCAGGTCGCCAAGGCTCGGCTGGACCGCAAGAAACAGAATCGCGAAAATGTCCTGAAGCACCAGGACGCCAAGCGTAATGCGGCCCGGCAGTGTGTCGAGTTCGCGCTTTTCGTAAAGAACCTTGACGATGATGACGGTACTCGAAAGAGCGCAGGCAACCGTCAGGTAAAGCGCGTCGAATTTACCCCCGCCCAGGGACAGGCCGATGGCGACAAAGAACGCGACGCCAAGTAGGCAGGCGCCGATCAGCTGGCCACCAGCGGCAAACAGAATCACGCGGCCAGCCCGGATGATTTTTTTCAGGTCGATTTCCAGCCCGATCATGAACAGCATGAAAATCAGGCCGAGTTCGGAAATCGTGTTGATCGATTCCTGCGACTTGACCCATCCCATGCCGAAAGGGCCGATGATAAAGCCGCCCACCAGATAGGCGAGGATCAGCGGTTGCCGGAAAAAATGCGCGGCAAGGCCAAGCACCCAGGCAAACAGGATCGAAAAGGTAATATCGCGAATAAGTTCGTGCATGCCCTCAACCGGCTCGGCAGCATCAAAAAGGCCTGAATCAACCTTGTGTATAAGGACCAAAGACCGGCGTGAAAGCAATATCCATGGCGCAATTTACGCCATCCGCATTCGCTGGTTGCACGGTACTTTGCCGCGGCGAGCGCGCCCGCGCAGGATTTGCATACGACGACCGCTGAAAACGCGGAGATGCCGCATGGTTGTGCGACAATCGGCGCGGAACTTGTGCCCGATGGTGTCCGCGAAGTGACAATCGGAAAAAACACGCCGATCCGAATGGCCCCTCGTCTTGAATAACGAGTCCGCCTGTATAGGTTCGCGCGGGGACTTCGAAGCGATGCAGGTTGGTCATGAATTCGAAATTGAATCTCTTTTTGGCGTCGTTTCTTGCGATCTGCGGCTGGAGCGGCGCAGCCGCGGCGGATGAAGGATCTCCGATCGGCCTTTGGCTCACGGAAAAAGGCGACGCCCGGATTCAGGTCACCCAGTGCGGCCGTGCGCTCTGCGGCAAGGTGGCGTGGCTGCGCGAGGCAATCGATCCGGCAACCGGCAAACCGCAGACCGACGACAAGAATCCGAATCCCAGTCTGGCGTCGCGTCCGATGGTCGGCGTTCAGCTTTTCATCGGTATGGTCCCCAGCGGTCCCGGCACCTGGGCGGGTCGCATCTACAACGGCGATGACGGCAAGGTTTACGACAGCAAGGTCTTGCTGATGGGTCCGAAGACGCTGCGCGTCGAGGGATGCGTGGGCGCGATTTGCGGCGGCGAAAACTGGAGCAGGCTCGGCGGGCGCTGACAGCAAGCCTGAACCGGCAACGGGACCGCAGAAAGCACCCCGGTGGAGCTAAAACCGCTGAATTTTCTGAGTGTTATGGTCGGAGTAGCAGGATTCGAACCTGCGACCCCCTGCTCCCGAAGCAGGTGCGCTACCGGGCTGCGCTATACTCCGACGTGGGCGCCGGTATAGCGTCGGCTCTCGCCAACCGCAAGAAGCTGTATAAGGGGGCAAACCCCTCCCGAAACGCCACTTATGGCGCGGCTCATGCGATGAAACTCGATCTCAATACGGCAATCGTCACGGCCGACGGAGCAGCGGAGACCGCTGCATACTGTCTGCAGGATGGCGGACTTGTCGCGTTCCCGACCGAGACCGTCTATGGGCTGGGCGCGGATGCAACCAACGCCCGCGCGGTCGCCCGGCTTTACGAGGCCAAGGGCCGCCCATCCTTCAATCCCCTCATCGCGCATGTCAGCGACCTGCAGGCAGCGCGGCAGATCGCGCGTTTCGACGACAAAAGTCTTCGGCTCGCGGAAACCTTCTGGCCGGGACCGCTGACACTGGTATTGCCGAAGGCGGCAGGCTGTCCGGTTTCGGACCTTGCGACTGCCGGACTGGAGACCGTCGCCGTGCGGATTCCAGCCCATCCGGCGGCACGCGACATTCTGCGCGCCTTCGGCAAGCCGGTGGTCGCGCCATCTGCCAACATCTCCGGCCATGTTTCGCCGACAACGGCAGCGCATGTGTTCGGCGATCTCGCCGGGCGCATCGATCTGATCGTGGACGGCGGGCCGGTGTCGGTCGGCGTCGAATCCACCATCGTCGGCTGTTTTGAGACGCCCCTGTTGCTGCGACCGGGCGGCTTGCCGCGCGAAGACATCGAGCAGGTGCTGGGCGAAAAGCTCGCACGGATTCCGGACGATGGCGGCACGCGAGACGCCCATCCACTGGCACCCGGCATGCTGGCCTCACATTATGCGCCCCGCACCCCGGTCAGGCTCAACGCACATGAACTGGAATCCGGCGAAGCGCTACTGGCGTTCGGTCCTCGCACGATCCCCGGCGCGGAGCGAGCCCGCGTCATGAATTTGTCGAAAGTCGGCGATCTGGTGGAAGCCGCCGCGAATCTGTTCGGCTATCTTCGCGAACTCGACGTCAGCGGTGCACGGACGATCGCGGTGATGACGATTCCAAATGACGGACTCGGCGAAGCCATCAACGATCGCCTGCAGCGCGCCGCCGTACCTCGAATCTGAGCCACTGGGTTTCAACAAGAAACGAAGAAAACAAATATGAATATCGTGCAGCCACCGCCTTCCGTTCTGTCATCCGAGTTGCTGGCGCGCTTTACGGCGATCGTCGGCGAAAAATACGCCGTGACCGATCCGCATGACGCAGCTCCTTATCTCACGGAGGAGCGCGGGCTGTTTCAAGGCCACTCCCCGCTCGTGCTCCGTCCGGGTTCGACGGCGGAGGTTGCCGCGATCTGCAAACTCGCGACCGAGACCAAAACCGCGCTGGTGCCGCAAGGCGGCAACACCGGACTGGTCGGCGGACAAACGCCGCACAACGGTGAAATCGTGATCTCGACGCGCCGACTCGAAAAGATCCGCGCAGTCGATACCAAATCCAATGCGATGACGGTGGAAGCCGGCGTGATCCTCGCCAACGCGCAACAGTGCGCAGCGGATGCAGACCGGCTGTTTCCACTGTCGCTGGGCGCGGAAGGCAGTTGCACCATCGGCGGCAATCTTTCTACCAATGCTGGCGGCATCGCAGCGCTGGCCTATGGCGTCGCGCGCGACCTCGTGCTCGGACTTGAAGTCGTGCTTGCCGACGGGCGGATCATGCACGGCCTGTCGAGCCTGAAGAAAGACAACACAGGCTACGACCTGCGCGATCTTTTCATCGGCGCCGAAGGCACGCTCGGCATTATTACCGCCGCGACGCTGAAGATGTTTCCGAAGCCGCGGTCGGTC
>CALRLJ020000148.1:0-8282 GCA_943368635.1 Sediminibacterium ginsengisoli
AGCACGACACCGGCGCAACGGACGCGCTGCTTGTCGCGGGTATGCGCAACCGCCTCACAAGGCACCGCGCCCTCTTTCGCAAACATCGGCCGCAGAAATTCCATCGGATGCCCCTTCAGGGACAACCTGACAGTCTGATAATCGGCCACCACCTGCTCCGGCAGCGGCATTTCAGGTAAAGGCTGCGCGGCTTCATCGGGCTGCTCGCGCGCCGTAGCCGCCGTGAACAAAGGCAACGGCACATCATCCGGCAGACGCCTCACCGTCCACAAGGCTTCGCGCCGGTCGAGACCGAGCGAGCGAAACGCATCGGCATCGGCCAGCAGGATCAGCGCGCGCTTCGGCAGCAGCGTCTCACGCGCAAAATCCTCCAGCGAACCGAACGGCTTTCGCAATCGCGCAGCAACGATGCGCCGGTCCCAGTAATCCTCATGCGGCTTCCTGAGAGGTTTGCCGAATTTTTCCGCCAGCCTGTCATCGCCATCGAGCACCTCGAAGCCGTCGATCTGACGAAAGCCGAGCCGCATTGCGTGATACTTGCCGCTTTGTTCCTCCAGCGTGCTCTGACCAAAGCTGTACGACACATCGATTTTGCGCACCTCAACGCCATTCTTGCGCGCGTCGCCGACGATCTGGGCCGGCGCATAGAATCCCATCGGCTGCGAATTCAGGAGGCCGCAGCAGAAAGCGTCGGGGTGATAGTGCTTGAGCCATGACGAGACATACACAAGCTGGGCAAATGCGGCGGCATGGCTTTCGGGGAAACCGTAGCTGCCGAAGCCCTTGATCTGGTCGAAGCAGCTCGTTGCAAACTCCGGGTCATATCCGCGCGCAATCATTCGATCGACCATTCGCCGTTCGAATTTCGGCATGGTGCCGACATTGCGGAATGTCGCCATGGCACGCCGCAGGCCGTTTGCTTCCTCTGAGGTGAATTCCGCAGCCTGCATGGCGATGCGCATCGCCTGCTCCTGAAACAACGGCACGCCGAGGGTCTTATGTAGCACACTGCGAAGCTCGTCCGGATTGCCTCCCTTGGGATACGGATACGCGATCTCCTCCGGCTTCATCTGTCTTCGTTTCAGATAGGGATGAACCATGTTGCCCTGAATCGGGCCGGGGCGGACGATGGCAACCTCGATTACCAGATCGTAGAACGTGCGCGGCTTCAGGCGCGGCAGCATATTCATCTGCGCACGGCTCTCGACCTGAAACACACCGAGGGATTCGCCTCTGCACAGCATGTCGAAGACTGGACCGCTGTCGTCGTTTTCCGACTTGATATCGGCGAGTTCGTATCGCCTCTCTTTATGATCGGCGATCAGATCGAAACACTTGCGGATGCAAGTCAACATTCCGAGCGCCAGCACATCGACCTTCATCATTTTCAGGGCATCGATGTCATCCTTGTCCCATTCGATAAAGGTCCGATCATCCATCGCGGCATTGCCGATCGGCACATAGCTGTCGAGCCGGTCTTGCGTCAGAACATAGCCGCCGACATGCTGCGACAGATGGCGCGGGAATTCGATCAGTTCGGTAGCAAGTTCAACGGCGCGGCGGATCATCCCATTTTGCGGATCGAACCCGGCCTGCCGGATCTGCATGTCGCTGACGCCGTCGCCCCAGCTTCCCCACACCGTGTCGGCCAGCGCGGCGGTCACATCTTCGGTCAAACCCAAAGCCTTGCCGACATCGCGGATAGCGCTACGCGGGCGATAGTGAATGACGGTCGCCACAATCGCCGCGCGATGGCGGCCATAGCGCCTGTAGACATATTGCATTACCTCTTCGCGGCGCGAATGCTCGAAATCGACATCGATGTCCGGCGGCTCCAGCCGCTCCTCGGAAATGAATCTTTCGAACAGCACATCCGTTTCGGCGGGATTTACCGAGGTGATGCCAAGCAGATAGCAGACGGCGGAATTGGCGGCCGATCCTCGCCCCTGGCACAGTATCTTCTGGCCGCGGGCGTAGTGAACGATGTCATGGACCGTCAGAAAATAATGCGCGTATCCGAGTTTTTCGATCAATCGCAATTCTTTGTCGATTGTCGCGCGCAGCTTTTTGTCTATCCCATCCGGAAAGTAATGCTTGATGCCCGTCTCGGTGAGGTCCGTCAGATGCTGCTGCGCCGTCTTGCCCGGCGGCACGGGTTCGTCCGGATACTGATATTTCAATTCGTCGAGCGTGAAGGTGATACGCTCCGCAAACCGCATGGTTTCCGCAATCGCGTCCGGATAATCGCGAAACAGACGCGCCATCTCATAGCCGGGCTTCAAATGCCGTTCGGCGTTGACTTCAAGTTTTTTCCCAATGGCATGAATCGTTGTCTTGTTCTCAATGCAGGTCAGGACATCCTGCAAGGGGCGGCGCGCCGGGTGATGATAAAGCACCTCGTTGGTCGCCAGCAGCGGAACGCGGGCCATTGAAGCGATGCGCTGGAGCTTCGCCAGACGCCGCCTGTCGTCGCCGCGATACAGCAGACTCGCGGCAAGCCAGACTCCGTCGGCGCGGCTGCGTTTCAATCGATCAAGAGTTCTCAGGACCAGCGTGACATCAAAGCGATGCGGCAGCGTCAGCGCGAGCAACTGCCCTTCGGCAAAATCCAGCAGGTCATCAAGCCCGAGATCACACTCGCCCTTCCCGGCTTTAAGCTTGCCGCGCGTCAGCAACTGACAGAGACGGCCATAGGCGGCGCGGTCGCGCGGATAGACCAGAATGTCCGGCGTCCCGTCCACGAACACCAGGCGCGCGCCGATCAGCAGTTTCGGTTTGCATATAACGTCGGGGTTCCCGAGTTCCTTGTAAGCACGGACAACACCGGCCAGCGTGTTGCGGTCCGCGATTCCAATCGCAGGTAAAAGCAGTTTGCTGGCTTGCTGCACATATTCCTGCGGCTGCGATCCGCCGCGCAGAAACGAGAAGTTCGTCGTGATGCCGATTTCCGCGTAGTCGGTGGCTTTCATGCGAACAACCCGTGCACGAACCATTTTGGCACAGCAGGCTCATCTTTTTCAGAGACAGGTTCGCTGTAGAGACCATCGCGATAAATCCAGAAGCGCATGCCCTCCGCATCCTCGACGCGGAAATAATCCCGCGTCAGCGCCTCTTCCTGATGCCTCCACCATTCCATGGCGATCCGTTCCGGGCCTTCCGCCCGCACCACTGCATGGGTCGCACGGCGCCACTTGAACCGGGGTGGATGTCCGTCGGGAACGGCCGCGGCGATCACTTCAATTTCTTCGGGCCGCTCGAACAAGCGCAGCGGCCGTAGCGGCGGCTCGGCCTCAGCACGAACGGGCCATTCGGCAACGGAAGCCGCAGCAAGATATTGCTGCGCAGGCAAGGGCATGACCGCGCGTTCCGGAATGTGCGTATCCAGCGGCAGATGCACCACGACGCGCTTGCCGCCAATGCGCGCCGCAAGACGATCGACCAGAGCCGCGACTTCATCGTTGTCCTGCGTGCGCGTATCGAAATCACGCTGCTCCTGCACCACGATCTCGACACGGCTTGCGGACAGGCGGATGAGATCGAAGCCGAATCCCGGATCGAGCGTATCGGCCAGTGCATCCAGCCGCTCGCGAAACAGGCGATCGACGACACTGACCCTGGTGACAGGCTGTCCGGTCTCAACCGTGATGCTGCGGACTGCGCCGTCGGTGCGGAAAAAACTCGCCTCCAGCCGCCGCGCGCCTTTGCCCTGCTTGTCCATCGTCGCGACCAGCATTTCCGCCAGACCCGACAGGATCGCAGCGATCACATTGTCGGTCGCAACCGGCTCGGCAAACCGCTTCTCCACCATGAAATCCGGCAACGGCTTGCGCGGCGAGATCGGCGCATCGCCCTGCCCCAACGCCTGTTGCAGCAGGCTGGTGAACGCCGCCCCGAACCGTGCGGAGATTTCGTGCGGCGCGCGCGACGCCACATCACCGATGGTTTTGAGTCCTGCGCGGCGCAGCCCGCGCGTAATCGCATCGTCTGCGCCGAGCGCGTACACCGGCAGCGGCGCGACGGCGCGCGCTTCCTCGCCATCGAGCACGATGCAGCTCCGCGCGGCGCGTGTGATGGTTCGAGCGCAGACCGGCGTGCTGGCAACACCAGCACTGACGATAAAACCTTGCCGCGCCAGCGACTCACAGACCGTGCGCAGCATCAAAGCTTCACCGCCGAACAGATGCGCGCAACCGCTGATGTCGAGCAGCAATCCATAAGGCGGATCGAGCGCCACCAGCGGCGTAAAGCGATCGCACCAGTCGGCAATGTCACCGAGCAATTTTTTGTCCGCCGTCTCGTCGGCGTCAAACACCTGCACGTCGGGACAGACCGCACGCGCATTCGCCAGCGGCAGACCGATTTCAAGTCCGATGTCGGCAGCGGCATCGTTCAGCGCCGAGATTTGCAGCGCGTTGTTCAGCTTGACGACGACGATGCAAGGCCGCGCGTCATCCGGCGCGCCGTCGTGCCTCGAAAGCTGACGCTTCAATCGGTCGGTTGGCAGGCGTGGCAGCCACAGGCTGAGGATACGCCGCGCCTTCACGGGAGATTCCGTCACGGAAGAGGCCCTCATCACATTTCCACTCCATAATCCATCGTCCGGTTTCGCCGTGGCGGTTGCGGACAAGTTGTGCGTCAAGCATCGGCCCGCCCCACGCTTCCATTGCGGACGGTGATGGCGCTGACCGCACGATCCAGCGTGTCTCCGCTGTGCTGGCGGACGGCGTCGCGGCCGTGCGCAAAACCAGACAGGCGACGTTCGAGGCGCGCGCAGCCAGCGTCAGCCTGCGGCTCGCGACCAGATCGAGCTGGCGCACCTCGCCCCACACATCCAGCACCACCGCACCCAGCGCATCGCAGGCCAGCGCATCGGCTGCGGCACGCAACGCGGACTCCGCGTCTGTCGCCCGCACCGTCACCAGCAACCGCGGATCGAGGCCGAGGTCATTGAGACCGCTCATCGACAGCACCCCGGATTCCCGTTCCGCGAAATCCTGCCGGACCCAGACCAGCGGCCGCCGCCCGGCCAGCCGATGGCCGAGGCCTGCAATGAACCCCGTCGCCGCCGCAGCATGGCGGCCGCCTTCGGCAAACACTTCATGCAGTGCGCCGCGCACCAGCCCACCCTGCAGCAGGGCGTCGGCCCCGGCATGGCCCAGCGTCACGCGCGCAAGTCCGCCGGCTTCGCCTTCGAGGCGTCCGATGGTCCCCCGCAGGGACGCAAGCGTGTTCATGCGCGCACTCAACATGCGCCGCTCCTGACATTCCGGTCCGTCATCCACGAATTGATGACGGCCTTATTTGTTCATGATATGTTCTAATATAAAGCTAAGACAGACCTAAGAGTCAATCAGACTTTGAAGGTCATATTTTCTGAGCAATAACAAAGGCCTGCATGTCCGTGCCAATCAACCAGCGAGCTGGGTCTCGACCAGTTTGATCCAGTAGGACGAGCCATAGATGATGGCGTCGTCATTGAAGTTATAGGCCGGGTGATGCAGCCCGGCGCTGTCGCCGTTGCCGATAAAGATGAAGGCTCCCGGCCGCGCTTCCAGCATGTAGGCGAAGTCTTCCGCGCCCATCACCGGTGGAATCTCGGAACTGACATTGCCCTCGCCTGAGATTCCTGCCGCGACCCGCGCCGCGATTCCAGTCTCTGCAGGATGATTGACCAGCACCGGATAGCTGCGCTCGTAATCGAGCGTGATCTTCGCGCCCGATAGTTGCGCCACCCCGTTGACGACTTCACGCACCCGCTGCTCGATCAGATCGCGCACCTCGTTCGTCAATGTTCGGGCGGTGCCGAACAATTCCGCGGTCTGCGGAATCACGTTGCGAGCGTTGCCGGCATGGAACTCGCAAATCGAAATCACCGCAGCATCAAGTGGATCGACGCTGCGCGAGACAATCGACTGCAAGGCGGTGATGAGTTGCGCACCGACCAGCACCGAGTCGATGCTCTTGTGCGGACGTGCAGCGTGTCCCCCGAGGCCTTCAATATGAATGTTGATATGATCGGTCGCAGCCATCGTCGGCCCGACGCGAGTGGCGAATGTCCCGATCGGCATGCCCGGTGAATTGTGCATGCCATAGACCTGATCGATCTTGAACCGGTCCATCAGGCCGTCCTTGATCATGGCTTCGGCGCCCGCGCCGCCCTCTTCGGCGGGCTGGAAGATCATCACGGCATCACCGGCGAAATTCCGCGTCTCGGCGAGATAGCGCGCAGCACCCAGCAGCATCGCGGTGTGACCGTCGTGGCCGCAGGCGTGCATCTTGCCCGGCACGGTCGAGCGATAGGCGACGCCGGTTTCTTCCTCGATTGGCAGAGCGTCCATATCGGCGCGCAGGCCAATGGCTTTCAGATCGCCTCCATTGACGGGCTTTCGTCCCTTGATGACGCCAACCACGCCGGTACGCCCGAGGCCTGTCGCCACTTCATCGCAACCGAACTCCCGCAAACGGTCTGCGACGAATGCCGCAGTGCGATGTACGTCGTACATCAACTCCGGATGCGCGTGCAGATCGCGCCGCCATCCCATGATTTCGGGTTGCAGATCGGCAATACGGTTGAGGATCGGCACGACGGTAACCTCACAAACGGCTCGGAAAACGAAAACTAGCACGAGCCCGCAGCGGACCCAACATCCGTGCAAACGGGAATTGCGTGGAACCACACTGTACAGCGAACCCTGGCCGGGGTCATAAGAAGAAAAGTTGATAAAAGAGAGAAACGCAGGACAGAAAATGGCGAAACGTCTCGAAGGAGATTTCGACTACATCGTCGTTGGCGCCGGCACCGCCGGTTGCATCGTCGCCAACCGCCTGTCAGCCGATCCGCGCAAGCGTGTGCTGATTCTGGAAGCGGGTGGCAAGGACAACTGGATCTGGTTTCACATCCCGGTCGGCTATCTATTCGCTATTGGCAACCCGCGTTCTGACTGGATGTTCAAGACCGAACCCGAAGCCGGTCTCAACGGCCGCGCGCTGGCCTATCCGCGCGGCAAGGTGATCGGCGGATCGTCCGCGATCAACGCCATGATCTCGATGCGCGGTCAGGCCGCCGATTACGATCACTGGCGGCAGCTTGGTCTGGCCGGTTGGGGCTGGGACGATGTGCTGCCCGCGTTCAAGAAACTCGAAGATCATTTTCTTGGGCAAAGCGAGCATCACGGCACCGGCGGCGGCTGGCGAATCGAAGCGCCCCGGCTGTCATGGAAAGTGCTCGATGCGGTTGGAGAAGCCGCACATGAAATGGGCATCCGCAAGACGCCGGATTTCAATACCGGCGACAACGAAGGTATCGGATACTTCCACGTCAACCAGAAACGCGGACGGCGCTGGTCGGCGGCACGCGGATTCCTGAAGCCCGCGCTGTCGCGGCCAAATCTTCGGCTCGAAACCAATGTGCTGGTGGACAAGATCATCGTCGAGAACGGCCGCGCGGTCGGCGTGCGCTTCAGCCAGGGTGGCGAAATATTCGAGGTGCGAACGCAGGGCGAAGTGATCATCTGCTCCGGCTCCATCGGATCGACGCAGGTTCTGCATCGCTCCGGCATCGGCCCGCAGCAATGGCTGTCGCCGCTCGGCATCGAAACAGTGCTGGATCGTCAGGGTGTCGGGCGCAATCTACAAGACCATCTGCAGCAGCGCGCCATCTACAAGGTCGAGGGCGTGCGCACGCTGAACGAGACTTACTACAATTTATTCCGGCGCGGCTGGATGGGCGTCGATTATCTGCTACGGCGGCGCGGGCCGCTGACCATGGCGCCATCGCAACTCGGTATCTTCACGCGATCCGATGCGCGGCAGGAACGGGCCAATATCCAGTTTCACGTCCAGCCGTTGTCGCTCGACAAGTTCGGCGAGCCGCTGCATCGGTTTCCAGCCATCACCATCGCCGCCTGCAACCTGCGGCCGACATCGCGCGGCAGCGTGCGGATAAAATCGAATACGCCCGATGAAGCACCTGCGATCGCGCCCAATTACCTCTCAACACCCGAAGACCGGCAGGTTGCCGCCGATGCCATCCGTGTCACGCGGCGGCTGATGAAGCAACACGCGCTCGCTGGCTATCATCCGCAGGAATATCTCCCCGGCCCGTCTGTCGGCGATGACGATGCATCGCTGGCAAAAGCCGCAGGCGACATCGGCACCACAATCTTTCATCCGGTCGGCACCGCAAAAATGGGAAGCGCAAGCGATCCGCTCGCCGTGGTCGATGAGCGCCTGCGCTTTCATGGCCTGAAGGGCTTGCGTGTGGTCGATGCATCAGTGATGCC
>CALRLJ020000149.1:0-8242 GCA_943368635.1 Sediminibacterium ginsengisoli
TTGTTGCTGGCGCTGGCCCTCGACAAGGACAGCGAGGCGGGCACGCTGCTCGCCAAGGGCGGCGTCACGCCGCAAAATCTCAACGCCGCGATCAACGCACTGCGCAAGGGGCGTACCGCAGACAGCGCGTCGGCGGAAAACGCTTACGATGCGTTGAAGAAATATGCCCGCGATCTCACGCAGGCCGCGCGCGACGGCAAGCTCGATCCGGTGATCGGACGCGATGAGGAAATCCGTCGCACGATCCAGGTTCTGTCACGCCGCACCAAGAACAATCCTGTGCTGATCGGCGAACCTGGCGTCGGCAAGACCGCCATCGTCGAGGGACTCGCGCTGCGCATCATCAATGGCGACGTGCCGGAGAGTCTCAAGGACAAGATGGTCCTGTCGCTCGATCTCGGCGCGCTGATTGCCGGCGCGAAGTATCGCGGTGAGTTCGAGGAGCGGCTGAAAGCTGTGCTCTCCGAGGTCACCGGATCCGACGGCCAGATCATCCTGTTTATCGACGAGATGCACACGCTGGTGGGCGCAGGCAAGGCCGATGGCGCGATGGATGCGTCGAACCTGCTCAAGCCTGCGCTGGCGCGGGGAGAGTTGCACTGCATCGGCGCGACCACCCTCGATGAATATCGCAAGCATGTGGAGAAGGACGCGGCTCTCGCTCGCCGCTTCCAGCCTGTGTTCGTCAGTGAACCCAGCGTCGAGGACGCGGTGTCGATCCTGCGCGGCTTGAAAGAGAAGTATGAGCTGCATCACGGTGTCCGCATCACGGACTCCGCGATCGTGGCTGCGGCGACGCTGTCGCATCGCTACATCACCGACCGCTTTTTGCCTGACAAAGCCATCGACCTGATCGACGAGGCTGGCGCCCGGCTGAAGATGCAGATCGATTCCAAGCCGGAGGAACTCGACAATATCGACCGCGAGATCGTGCGGCTGAAAATCGAGCAGGAAGCGCTGAAGAAGGAAACCGACTCGGCATCGAAAGATCGCCTGCAGCGGCTCGAGAAGGAACTGCTGGAGCTTGAGGAGAAGGGCGATGCGCTGACGGCCAAGTGGCAGGCGGAGCGCGACAAGCTGTCCAATGCCCAGAAAGTCAAAAGCGAACTGGAGCAGGCGCGTCAGGAACTGGCCGATGCGCAACGGCGCGGCGAATTCCAGAAGGCGGGCGAGCTGGCCTATGGCCGCATTCCCGATCTCGAAAAGCGCCTGAAGGCGCTCGAAGAGAGCGAGAAGGCCGGCAATGTCGTGCTCGAGGAAGCGGTGACCGCAAGTCACGTCGCGCAGGTTGTCTCGCGCTGGACCGGCATTCCGGTCGACAAGATGCTGGAAGGCGAACGCGAGAAGCTGCTCAAGATGGAGTTGCAGCTTGCGCAGCGCGTGATCGGTCAGGCGGAGGCTGTCGGTGCGGTGTCCACCGCCGTGCGCCGTTCGCGCGCTGGATTGCAGGATCCGAACCGTCCGATCGGCTCGTTCATGTTCCTCGGCCCCACCGGCGTCGGCAAGACCGAACTGACCAAGGCGCTCGCCGAATATCTTTTCGACGACGAGACCGCATTGGTCCGCATGGACATGTCCGAATACATGGAGAAGCATTCGGTCGCCCGGTTGATCGGCGCGCCTCCGGGCTATGTCGGTTATGACGAAGGCGGTGCGCTCACCGAAGCGGTGCGGCGCAGGCCATATCAGGTCGTGCTGTTCGACGAGATCGAGAAGGCGCATCCCGATGTGTTCAACGTGCTGTTGCAGGTGCTCGACGACGGCCGCCTGACCGACGGTCAGGGCCGCACCGTCGATTTTCGCAACACGCTGATCATCATGACGTCGAACCTCGGCTCCGAATATCTTGTGAGTCAGGCGGAGGGCGAGGATACCTCAGCCGTGCGCGATCAGGTGATGGCCATTGTACGGTCGAGCTTCCGTCCGGAATTTCTCAATCGCGTAGATGAGATCATCCTGTTCCACCGGCTGCAGCGAACCGAAATGGGCCGCATCGTCGATATTCAGATGCAGCGGCTGTCTAAGCTGCTGGCGGATCGCAAGATCACGCTGACGCTCGATGACAGGGCGCGCGACTGGCTGGCGGCGAAAGGCTGGGATCCGGCCTACGGCGCACGCCCCTTGAAGCGTGCGATCCAGCGCGCGGTGCAGGATCCGCTGGCGGAAATGATTCTTGCCGGGCGGATTCATGACGGTGAGACCGTCGCGGTTTCGGCAGATGATGTGAGCCTGACCTTCAACGGTCGGGCCGCTAAAGTCGATGCCGAAGTCCCGGTGCCCAAAGGCAAGCTGCACTAAAACGAAATAGCCGGGCAAACGCCCGGCTATTTTTTTAAGCGGCCACGCCGGTTACTTCTTCTTCAGCGTGTAGATCGCGTTCTCGATGTCGGATGACACATAGATCGTGCCCGACGCGCCGACACCGACGCCGGTCGGAATGTTCGTCGGCAATGTTCCGGCAGCACCTGCAAGCCCGATCGGCAGGTTGCCTGCAAGCTCGGTGACCGCACCATTCTGCGGATCGATCGAGATGACGCGTTTCGCGCCGACCTCGGCGACAATCAGCTTGCCGTCGGGCGCAAGCGCGATGCCTTCCGGACCTTTCAGATCCTTGGCGACGACGCTCTTGGCGCCGCTCACCAGATCGATCTTCGAGATCAGCCCGGCGAAGGCTTCCGTCAGGTAGACGGTGGTGTCGGTTGCAGCGACCAGGCCGACCGGTCCGGCGAGATCGCCGACAACCGTCTTGCGGTCCTTACCGTGCTCGCCGCCGGCGCGGATCAGCGATTTTGTGCCGAGTTCGTTGACCAGAATGCTGCCGTCGCCGAGGCGGATGGCGTCGTGCGGCGCTTTGAAGCCGTGCAGCATCTCCACGGTCTTGCCGGTTTTCCGATCGATCAGCTGGACCGTGCCGGTGAACCAGCTCGACAGCAGGACGAAATCGCCTTTTGCCGTGGCACTCATCGGGTATTCGAGCGTGACACCATCGGCGTGCATGCGTGCCGGCTCGCTCACCTTGCCGGTCGCGCCGTCAACCGTGCGATAGGCAAAGACGTCGGCGACATAAACCGTGTCCTTGCCGCCATCGCTTACAACGCCGATGCCGCCCGGCAGCGAGAGCTGACCGATGATGACCTGTCTCGCGGTGCCGGTTTCGGGATCGACTTCCTGAATCCCGTTATCGGCCATGTTGGATACGAAGATGCGATCCTTGTCGTCGATCGCGAGGTTGTCGAGCGCGGGCTTGAGCTGGGCTGCTACTTTCTTCGCGCCGGTTTTCGGATCGACCTTCACCAGTTGCCCGAGTGCGGTGTCCACCACCCAGAGATTGCCCTTGGAATCGAAATTCACCGCTGCCGGGACTTTGAAGCCTTCGGCGACAACGGCAAGATCGCCCTTATCGACATCGACCTTCACCACCTGTCCCTTGAACCAGAGCGGGCCGTAAAGCAGACCGTCGGGGCCGAATTCGAAGCCGTTCAGGCCGCCCATCTTTTCCATGATCTTGCGCGGCGGCTTGGCGCCTTCAACATCGATTTCGTAGAGCGCGTCGCCGAGGAAAACCTGCGTGGCGTACAGCCGCCCGTCCTTGCGGAATGCCAGCGAGTTGATTCCAGGCAGGCCCGACGCAAGCTTTTTGATCGGGCCATCGCCCTTGCGTGCATACAGATCGCCGGTGAGAAATCCTGTCCACGCCATGGTGCCGTCGGGTGCGAATGCAATGTCGTCCGCCATGCCGCCGTCGGCGGTGGAGATGGAAATCTTCGCTGTGCCGGCCGCGCGATCGACTTCGTAGAGCGCTGCGCCCGCAACACTGCCCGCGAACAGGCGTCCGCTCTTGTCGATGCCCAGTCCATGCACGCCGTGGAATGCCGAACCCGGCACCAGCTTCGTCACCTCGTAGGCTTGCGAGAAAGCTGCGGTGGTGACTCCGACCGCGAGCGCTGCGGCAATTGTTGCGGACGCGACAAACCGATGTTTCATGGTCAAACCTCCCGGCGTTTTAAATCTGGTTCTTATGCCGGGAGTATTTGTCGGTGCACCTTGCTTGGCAACGGAAACCGACATTGCATCGCACGCGCGATTCAATCGTGCGGCGTGATGCGATGTTTTAAACATCAAGAGATGTTGTCGTGAATTTTAGCGGTCGTTGGCCTGCGCCGTCTTCTGGCCCTTGCCGGCCTGCGGCTGCGGACGATTGCCGCCCGGACGGTTGTTGATCAGGCCGTCGAGCCGGTCGCGTTCGGCTTCAAAGCTCGTCAGCATCGGTCCATCGAGGGAACGTCCGCGCGGCAGCTTGATGCGCATCGGATCGACGAAGCGGCCGTTGACCAGAATTTCGTAGTGAACGTGTGCGCCGGTGGACAGGCCGGTCGAGCCGACGAAGCCGATGACCTGCCCCTGACGCACCCGCTTGCCGGGCTCCATGCCCTTGGCGAAGGCGGTCATGTGGCCGTAGGCGGTTTCATATCCATTGGGATGCTTGATGCGGATATATTTGCCGTAGCCGCCTTCCCATCCTGCCTTCTCGATGGTGCCGTTCCCGGATGCGAAAATCGGTGTGCCGTAGGGTGCCGCCCAGTCCACGCCGGTATGCATCTTGGTGTAACCGAGGATCGGATGGCGGCGGCCGCCGAAGCCGGAGCGCATGATCGCGTTGCTGACGGGTTTGCGGACCAGGAATTTCTTCGCGCTCTTTCCGGTCTCGTCATAGTAATCGACGATGGAGTCGTCGGGGGCCTGGAAGCGGTAGTATTTCTTGGTTTCGCCGCCAACGGTGAGGGCGGCGTACAGCACTTCGTTCTTTTCGTTGACGAGCGGCGTTTCGTCTTCGCCTGCAAAGAACACTTCGAACGAGTCGCCGGCCTGAACCTTGCGCTGGAAATCGACGTCGTAAGAGTAGATCCGGATCATGTCCTCGATGACGGTGGCCGGAACCTTGTTGCGCATCGCGGTCTCGTAGATGCTCTGGTAGAGCCGCACGCCGGTGCCGTCATCCTCATCGTCGTCATCGTTGGCATTGGCGGTTTCCGCCACGCTGTTGAAACTCTGCACGTCGACGGCGACGTATTTTCCGAGATCCGAAAGGGCGGCGACCGCCTCGATGGTGGTTTCGTTGGCGACGATAACGCGAACCGGCTGCTGGCGCTGAAGGCCCGGACCCGTGCCGGCCATCATGATGCGCAGCTTCTGGCCTTCCTTCAGTCCGCCGTCGCGGCCGCGCGCGCCGAGATTATTGGCGATCGCAAGAGCTTCGCCCGGCGTCGCGCCCATATCGCGCAGAATCGACTGGACGGTGTCGCCCTTCTTGACGATGTGGATTTTTTCACTGGATGGATTGCCGCCGGTGATCTGATCCTTGGTCTTCGGTAGCAGGGTGACGTTTTCCGGCACCACGCGAGTCTCGAAACCGGCATAGGGATCGGGCGTGCCTTCGGCGGCATAGGCCATCTTGAGGTCGGCCGGGTTGCTGGACGCGTATTTGACGGCGCTGTTGCCACGCCAGTTCGATGCGTCGCGCACCCGCAACAGCACTTCGTCGATGGCGACATTGGCCGCGATCTTGGCGCGCGGCAGCACAGAAGCCAGGTCGCGGGTCACAAACGAGACTTCGGCGTCCGGCTCGGCGGCATTTGGATTCTGCGAATCGTCGCCCTCGGCGGGCGAAGCGGTGCCGACGTCGGTCAGCATGCGCTGGGCGTTGAAGGGGGGGACTTTTGAAGAGAGGTCGCTGGTTGTCAGCGACAGGTTGCCCGCGATCCGGACAAAGGGGCGGACACGCATCACGTCGCGGCCGCCGGCGCGGGCAACGGTGGAGACGCGAATGACCTGACGCGCCGCTGCCGATTCGCTTGGCGGCGGAAGGCGGTCGCTCTTGCGCGCGGCTGCGGCCTTGTCATTGGCGCCAAATGCCCCGCGCAACGCGCCTTCGACACGTTCAGGCACCTTGGCGAATGTCATTTCGCCGTCGAGCGACGCAAAAACGGCGCCGCCGATCAGAGCTGCGCCGCACAGACCTGTGAGAATCGTGCCGCTGAACCACTGCACGGAGACACGGCGGCGGTCGATGACCGCGGCTTCCGAACCGTCCACTGACAGCGGGGGCTCATGACCGAGATCGATGATCCCGGCACGCCCATAGTGTCCCCCGCGTGACGTCCCGTGGTTCAAAACTGCTGTCCCCCAAGACTTCTCCCGGAAGTCTTCGCTTGTTCTTCAGGTTTCCGCACTCAACGAACGGCCAGTTTGTTTTCGGTCTGGCTTATCGCGCCCCGCGTGAGGTGGCGTCGAGCCATAAGCACCCTGATTGTCTCACTGTCACCGATATTCGTCGTGCGCCAAAGTGCTGGCGAGACCCGCCGAACCTCAATGCCGTGCAACTCGTCGATGTTTTCGATCCAAGGTCAGACGATGATCCCAAGTCAGCGTCGAATCTTCGAACCGGCCGCGCCAAAACTATACTTGTATTCGCCCGGCCGGGGCACATTTCCTGTGCAGGACGTCGCAGGAATGTGGCTCTAGTACGGCAGGAAGGCCTGATAAATCAGGGCTTCTGGCCGTTTCGATTTTCTTGGGTGCGATGCGACGATTTTTTGACATGGGCGTTGACAAGCTTCGATGGCAGGGCCTATAACCCGACCACTGAGCGCGGCGGCGCCGGGGCCTAACGGTCCAGGCAAGCTTCCGCGCCTGTTAAGCTCCTCTCCTAGACGAGTGAACAAACAGCCGATAGTTGTCGGTTGTCATTCGGCGTCGGGTGAGGTTGCAGGGTTCTCTTTAAGTGGAGACCCAGAGATTTTCGCTCAGCCATGAGCGAGTGAGACCTTCGGGTTTCGGGCTGTTTGACAAGTAAAGATGAAGAAAGAGAAACGTGGACGGCGGAGTCCTTGCGGGTCTCGATCACGAGAAAGCTTAGGCTTTCAAAGGGTTGAGGCCGGACGAAAGACTTCGGCGGTACACGTTTTATAAGGTTACACCATCGCTGTCAGTGATGTGAATCACGGACGGCGGTCAGCTTCGGTTGATCAAAAATGGTGGGACCTCGTCAAAACGATGTGATCAGCCGGTTCAAAGTTCAAGTCCAACTTGAGAGTTTGATCCTGGCTCAGAGCGAACGCTGGCGGCAGGCTTAACACATGCAAGTCGAGCGGGCGTAGCAATACGTCAGCGGCAGACGGGTGAGTAACGCGTGGGAACATACCTCTTGGTTCGGAACAACACAGGGAAACTTGTGCTAATACCGGATAAGCCCTTACGGGGAAAGATTTATCGCCGAGAGATTGGCCCGCGTCTGATTAGCTAGTTGGTGAGGTAACGGCTCACCAAGGCGACGAACAGTAGCTGGTCTGAGAGGATGATCAGCCACATTGGGACTGAGACACGGCCCAAACTCCTACGGGAGGCAGCAGTGGGGAATATTGGACAATGGGCGAAAGCCTGATCCAGCCATGCCGCGTGAGTGATGAAGGCCCTAGGGTTGTAAAGCTCTTTTGTGCGGGAAGATAATGACGGTACCGCAAGAATAAGCCCCGGCGAACTTCGTGCCAGCAGCCGCGGTAATACGACGGGGGCTAGCGTTGCTCGGAATCACTGGGCGTAAAGGGTGCGTAGGCGGGTCTTTAAGTCAGAGGTGAAATCCTGGAGCTCAACTCCAGAACTGCCTTTGATACTGAGGATCTTGAGTTCGGGAGAGGTGAGTGGAACTGCGAGTGTAGAGGTGAAATTCGTAGATATTCGCAAGAACACCAGTGGCGAAGGCGGCTCACTGGCCCGATACTGACGCTGAGGCACGAAAGCGTGGGGAGCAAACAGGATTAGATACCCTGGTAGTCCACGCCGTAAACGATGAATGCCAGCCGTTGGAAAGTTTACTTTTCAGTGGCGCAGCTAACGCTTTAAGCATTCCGCCTGGGGAGTACGGTCGCAAGATTAAAACTCAAAGGAATTGACGGGGGCCCGCACAAGCGGTGGAGCATGTGGTTTAATTCGACGCAACGCGCAGAACCTTACCAGCCCTTGACATGTCTATGACCGGTACCAGAGATGGAACCTTCCCTTCGGGGCATAGAGCACAGGTGCTGCATGGCTGTCGTCAGCTCGTGTCGTGAGATGTTGGGTTAAGTCCCGCAACGAGCGCAACCCCCGTCCTTAGTTGCTACCATTTAGTTGAGCACTCTAAGGAGACTGCCGGTGATAAGCCGCGAGGAAGGTGGGGATGACGTCAAGTCCTCATGGCCCTTAC
>CALRLJ020000150.1:0-8214 GCA_943368635.1 Sediminibacterium ginsengisoli
GGCCGGGATCGCGGCGCCGGGGACTCCGAACGCCTCTGAGGCGCCGCCGGAGCCTTGGGTGACGACAAAAACCGCCGGATTTCCGGCGGTTTTTCTATCAGGAACCGCTCCGGTTCGAAGTTATTCGGAGGCGGGAAAACCTTGTCAGCGTTGCTAGACACGGCCGTTTCGCTTTGCTAAACGACGCCGTCCTCAACGGACATCCGGTTGGATCCGGGCGCATAGCTCAGTTGGTAGAGCAGCTGACTCTTAATCAGCGGGTCCCAGGTTCGAGCCCTGGTGCGCCCACCACCCACTTCAGACAGTTAGCTGATCTGACAGGCGCTGAAACCGCAGCGGTTTGCCGCGCGGTGCTCAGTTTCGCCCTCCGTTGCGCTTTATGATAGTCGGTCAATCGACCGCATCCTTGCCAGCGCGCTGTGTTTTTCCGTGCGTGGCTTTCATCGAAGCGTCCGCGGCTTTCGCGCGCAGTTCGCATTTCGATCGAATATCTTCCAGCTCTTCATCAGTAAGGTGTTCGATCCCGACGAACGAGTTGTGGGCGCTGCCGACGCGAATGAGCTCATCGAGCTTCACCTGAATGGCTGCGCTATCGCGGTTCTGAGAATTTTGAATCAGGAACACCATCAGAAAAGTCACGATGGTTGTGCCTGTGTTGATGACCAGTTGCCACGTGTCGGAGTAGTGAAAGACAGGCCCGCTGAGAGCCCAAAACAACACCACAGCAAAAGCGGTCATGAAGGCTACCGCCCGCCCCATCGCTTGAGAGGTGCGGTTGGCGATTTCTACGAAGTACGAGTTTAGCCGGCCTCCGGCTTTAGCCTTGTTGCTTTTGGCAGTTTGGGACATTTTGATGCGCTTCGCATTTTTTGAAACGGCAATATTGAACTTGCCACCGGAACAAAAGGTTCCCGACCTTCTTCGCGTTGTCAGCGACTTTCTTGCTTTGGTCTGCGATTTTTGCAGACGATCGTATTGTCGGCCATGTAGCTTCCTTTGGCGGGCTAAGGACTTCAGGTTGGAAAATTGAACGGAAACAAGGTTCAATTGGGTTCTGTTGCGAGTGAGGCGGGAAGAATGCTTTGGGAGGTTTGGGGAAAGGCACGCCGTCATTCGTGGTTGTGGTGTTTGCTGCTATTTCCCCTTTTTATTGAATCGGCCAAGGCCGCCGAGCAATCTCAAAAGGGTGCATCCGAGTTTCTCTTGATCGTCCAGGTCATGCTTCTGATCGCTCTTGGACGAGGTCTTGGAGAACTCATGCAGCGAATTGGTCAGCCTTCCATCATTGGAGAGCTGCTCGCAGGTGTACTGCTGGGTCCATCCGTGTTCGGATTGTTGTGGCCCGATGCGCAACTCGCGATCTTTCCTGCTAATCCCGAACAGAAGGCATTGATTTCCGGAATCGCGCAATTCGGCATTCTCTTGCTTCTTCTGCTGACGGGTATGGAGACCGATCTCAAGCTTGTCAGAAAAGTGGGGCGCGCGGCCTTTACGGTTTCTATGGCCGGCATTGTTGTGCCTTTTGCATGTGGCTTTCTGCTCGGTCAGTTTTTACCCGAAAGCCTTTTGCCGCATCCGTCGCAGCGGATGATCGCATCCCTGTTCCTTGGTACGGCTTTGTCAATTTCATCGGTGAAGATCGTCGCGGTCGTCGTCCGCGAGATGAAATTTATGAGGCGGAACGTCGGGCAGATTATTATCGCTTCCGCCGTGATCGACGACACAATCGGCTGGATTATCATCGCGATCATATTCAGTCTGGCAACCCAAGGAAGCCTTGACCTCGCATCGCTCGCGAAGAGCGTTCTGGGCACGCTCGCGTTTTTAGGCATCAGCCTTACGCTTGGGCGGCGTTTTGTCTTTCATCTCATCCGATGGTCGAACGATAGCCTGTTGAGTTCCGCGGCCGTCATAACGGTTATCATATTGCTGATGAGTGGGATGGCTCTCATCACCCATGCAATCGGCGTTCATACCGTATTGGGCGCGTTCGTAGCAGGTGTCTTGGTTGGAGAGTCGCCGATTCTCACGCGGCAGATCGACGAGCGGCTTCGCGGATTGATTACCAGCCTTTTCATGCCTGTGTTTTTCGGACTCGCCGGATTAAGCGCCGATCTTACGGTTCTGAAAGATCCAACGCTTCTTCTTCTGACACTCGTTGTCGTTGTCATTGCCAGTATCGGAAAGTTTGGCGGTGCGTTCCTCGGCGGAAAGCTCGGCGGCCTTACCAAAATGGAATCCATGGCCATAGCGAGCGGCATGAATGCCAGAGGGTCGACCGAAGTCATCATCGCCACCATCGGGTTGTCGATGGGCGTCTTAAGTCAGAACCTTTTCACAATTATCGTGACTATGGCAATTATCACAACGATGGCGATGCCGCCTATGCTCAGGGCGGCTCTGTCCCGACTACCTATGGGAGCGGACGAGAAGGCGAGGCTCGAACGCGAAGAGTTTGAAGATAAGGGCTTTGTCGCAAGGCTAGAGCGATTTCTTCTGGCTGTTGACGAAAGCGCAAACGGCAAGTTTGCCGCGCGTCTGGTTGGACTTCTCGCGGGAGCGCGCGGAATTCCAACGACCGTTCTGCACCTGGGACGAAAGGCAAAGGAGCAGAGAGGCAATCGTGACGATGTCGAGAGCCCTGAAAGCACGCTGAAGTCGGCTGCGAAGGAGACCGCCCGGCAGGAGGGGGAGCGTGAAGGCGATACGCGTGACGACGTAACAGTTACGACACGGATTAGCGATTCGACCGTCAAAAAATCCGTAGCTGAAGAAGCCCAGAAAGGGTTCGATTTGCTTGTTGTGGGTCTCGACGAGATCCTGACCTCCGCAGGCGACTTCCAAAAGAATGTTCAGGATGTGATCGGCGGGTTCGACGGGCCACTTGCTTTGGTCATGGCTAAGGGAAAGCACCTTGAAAGTCCCAGCCTTAGCGGTTTCAGCATTTTGGTTCCCGTGACACGCACATCCTATTCGCGACGCGGTGCCGAACTTGCCGTGGCGCTGGCGAGGGCAAGCTCGGCACCGCTTCGTGCAATCTACGTCTCTCCGGGGGAATCCCGGAGAGTAGGCACGGTGACACTTTTTGAGGAAGAGGAAATTCTCAGGGGGATAGTCGATTTGGCGGAAAGATACGGTGTGGCCATCTCGACCAACGTTCGCACTGGCATCGCGCCTGCGGAGGCGATCATTCAGGAGGCGCGAAGCAGCCGATCAGACGTCATCATCATGGGCGTCGAAAGATCAAGCGGCGAAGTGGTGCATTTTGGCGATACCGCAAAGGCAGTTATGAAGAAAGCCAAAGTGTCGCTTCTGTTTATTAGCGGTTGATAGCGATAAGCAGACAAGATTTCGTATAACGCCATCCCCCGCCGCCACCTGGCTCTATCTGGGTTTGCCGCTTTTCTCTGCTGCCCGGCGCAACGCCTCGGCCAGCGCGCCGCCACCTGATGTGTCGGGCTGCGAGGGCTTGCGCGATGCAGGCGCGTTAGATGGCGGGCGCACCGGATTGCGCGATTCGCTTCGGGCATTGCGGTCGGGTTTTGCCCCGAGTTCGTCGTCGAGCCGTAGTGTCAGCGCGATCCGTTTGCGCTGAACGTCAACCTCCAGCACCTTGACGCGAACAATATCGCCGGACTTCACCACCTCGCGCGGATCCTTGATGAAGGTTCTCGACATTGCCGAGATGTGGACCAGGCCATCCTGATGCACGCCGATATCGACGAACGCGCCGAACGCCGCCACGTTGGTCACAGCACCTTCCAGAACCATGCCGGGCTTGAGGTCGCTGACTTTCTCGACGCCGTCCATGAACACCGCGGCTTTGAAGGCCGGGCGCGGATCGCGGCCGGGCTTTTCCAGCTCGCGCAGAATATCGGTCACCGTCGGAAGGCCGAATGTTTCATCGGCAAAAGCCTGCGGTTTGATCTGCCGCAGAATCTCCGCGTTGCCGATCAGTGCCTTGATGTTGCTTTTGGTGGCGGCAAGAATTCGCCGGATCACCGGATAGGCTTCCGGATGGACACCGGATGCATCGAGAGGGTCTTCGCCATCGGTGATGCGCAGAAAGCCTGCGCATTGTTCAAATGCTTTCGGGCCGAGCCGCGGCACGTCCTTCAGCGCCTTGCGCGACCGGAATGGACCGTTGGCATCGCGGTGCTGGACGATACTCTGCGCCAGTCCCAGACCGATACCCGACACGCGGGCCAGCAGCGGCGCCGAGGCGGTGTTGGCATCGACGCCGACCGCATTCACGCAGTCTTCAACCACCGCATCGAGCGAACGTGACAATTTGGTTTCGCCGAGGTCGTGCTGATACTGACCGACGCCGATCGACTTCGGATCGATCTTGACCAGTTCGGCCAGCGGATCCTGCAATCGCCGCGCGATCGAAACCGCGCCGCGCAGTGTCACATCGAGGCCCGGCAGTTCTTCGGAAGCGAAGGCGGACGCCGAATAGACCGATGCGCCGGCTTCCGACACCACGATCTTCGACATCTTCAGTTCAGGCAAAAGCTTCACCAGCTCAATCGCCAGTTTGTCGGTCTCGCGTGAAGCTGTGCCGTTGCCAATCGCGATCAGTTCGACGCGATGCTCGCGCGCGAGCTTGCCCAGAGCCGCAAGCGAGTCATCCCAGCGCCGCTGCGGTTCATGGGGGAAAATCGCGGTCGTAGCCACGACCTTGCCGGTTGCATCGATCACGGCGACTTTGACGCCGCTCCGATAGCCCGGATCGAGGCCCATGGTGGCGCGTGCTCCGGCAGGTGCCGCCAGCAGCAGGTCGCGCAAATTCGAGGCGAACACGCGAACGGCTTCCGTTTCGGCCGCGGTCCACAACCGCATCCGCAGATCGATGTTCATATGCATCTGGATCTTGGTGCGCCATGCCCACCGCACCGTTTCAGCCAGCCACCGGTCGCCGGGGCGTCCCTTATCGGCAATGGCGAAGCGCTGCATGATTCGAAATTCGTAAGAACTGACTGCGGCGGGCGTCGGTGTGGGAGCCTCCGGAAGCATCTGAAGGTCGAGGATTTCTTCCTTCTCGCCACGGAACATTGCGAGAATGCGATGCGACGGCAGTTTGTTCAGTGGCTCGCTGAAGTCGAAATAATCGCTGAATTTCGCGCCTGCTTCCTTCTTGCCGTCGCGCAGCTTGGACGCGAGAAGTCCGTTCGACCACATCTGTTCGCGCAAGTTGCCGATCAGGTCGGCGTCTTCAGCGAAGCGCTCAACCAGAATGGAGCGCGCGCCGTCGAGGGCCGCCGCCGTATCGGCGACCTGCTTGTCGGCATTGACGAAGGGGGCGGAAGCGGTCTGCGGATCGTTCTCCGGCTGCGTCAGCAGCAATTCTGCCAGCGGCTCCAGACCCGATTCTCTGGCGATCTCTGCCTTGGTGCGGCGCTTGGGTTTGAAGGGCAGGTAGATATCCTCAAGCCGCCCCTTGCTGTCCGCCGCCAGAATTGCGGCCTCCAGCGCAGCGTCGAGTTTGCCTTGCTCGCGGACCGAATTGAGGATGGTGACGCGGCGCTCTTCGAGTTCGCGCAGGTAGGTCAGGCGCTCTTCCAGCGTGCGTAATTGCGCGTCGTCGAGCGCGCCGGTGGCTTCCTTGCGGTACCGCGCGACAAACGGAACGGTGGCTCCGCCGTCGAGCAGGGTGACGGCGGCTTCGACCTGCTGCTCGCGAACACCAAGCTCGTCGGCGATCCGTTGAGAAATTGTTTTGGTCACGGAGTATCTTTCTGAACAAGGAATCGCGATCCATCATCGCGGCCGCCGGGAGACGGCTTATGGACCACGGATCGGCGATTCATCAACCCCGTTGTCAACGAAAATCGATCTGTGGATGGACCATCTTCAATCCCGGACGCGGCCGACGCAGATGTATCAATTCGCGCAAGATAGTGGTGGATCGATGGCCCTTAAGTGTGTAGACGGACGCTCCTCTCGGGAGCAACAATGTCAGCCTGCGGACTTGATTTTGGTACGTCGAATACGACACTCGGTACCTTGGTCGGCGATGCGCCGGCGCTGGCGGAGCTGGAATCCGGCCATACCACCATTCCCAGCGCGATCTTTTATCAGCCGGACAATACCGTCCTGATCGGTCGCAAGGCTATCGAGACCTATGTCGAAGGCGCGCCCGGCCGTCTGATGCGGAGTCTGAAATCGGTCCTCGGTACGGCATTAATCGACGAGACGACGAAAGTCGGCCGCGAGCGGGCAAGCTTCCGGGACGTGATCGCGTACTATCTCGGCGTGGTAAAGCGGCGGGCCGAGCAGGCTGTCGGCCGTGAGTTGAGGAATGTGGTACACGGTAGGCCCGTGCATTTTGTCGACAACGCACCGGAGCAGGATCGCAAGGCCGAGCAAACGCTGCGCGACATCGCCCGTAAGATCGGCTTTGACGATGTCACGTTTCAGTTCGAGCCGATTGCCGCCGCACTCGACTATGAGCGCCAGATCTCCGACGAGAGAATAGCGCTGATCGCGGACATCGGCGGCGGTACGTCGGATTTTTCGATTGTGCGTCTCAGCCCGGAGCTTCATCGCAAGGCCGATCGCATGTCGGATATTCTCGCCAATGACGGTGTGCGGATCGGCGGCACCGATTTCGATCGCCATCTCAGTCTGGGCGTCGTCATGCCGTTGCTCGGTCATCGCAGCGAGATGAAGCGGTCGGGGGTAAGTGCTCCCTCAAGCTATTTCCACGATCTTGCAACATGGTCGACCATCAACAGCATGTACGATCAGAAGATCATCGCGCAGGTTCGTCAGGTCCGTTACGACGCTGCAGAGCCCGAGTTGTTCGATCGCCTTGTTCGTGTGCTCGACGAACAGCGCGGTCATACGTTGGCGATGGAGGTTGAAGGTGCGAAGATTGCGCTGTCCGACAAGCGGAAGGCTGCGATTTCTCTTGAATGGGTGGAGCCGGGTTTGAGTTCCTCCGTTGCGCGCGGAGATCTTGTCAATCATACCCGTCAACTGGCGGAGCGCATCGCAGCTCGCATAGATATATGTCTCAAGCAGGCTCGGCTCAAAGCCGGAGACATAGAAGCAGTATTTTTGACGGGTGGTTCGGTACAACTCGCGCATGTGCGCAATGCGATTATCAAGGCGGTTCCTGCTGCTCAAATGATCGAAGGCGATACGTTCGGTGCAGTGGGCAAAGGTTTGACCATTGAAGCCGCGCAGCGCTACGGCTGAGCGAGCCTTTCAACCGGCTTCCGCCGGGCATGTCAGTCTGTCAACAAGCCAGCGAATAAAGGGCGCCGCCAGAATCACGATCGGCAACATCATTGCCCATGACAGCAGCCATGGCCGGATCCAGTTCTACGCGAACAAGCGGTCCTCGATGAGCGGAAGGCTGGCAATCGCCGCGCCTATTGCACAGGTGAGGCCTGATTAGATGATGCCGAATACAAAGTGGTTATAGCGTCCGGGAATTTTGAGCACCTGCGATCCATCCAGCCTGAGAAGATGACAGGTCCGGTATGCAAAGCCGCCGCTGTATGGAGCAAGCTCAAAGAATTGTCAGATGGCTAGACCAACAACGGCCTGGCTGCGACGGCCATGTCCTTCAGCAGCGGCAGGAAGCGATCGATCATCTCGCCGGTGGTGATGCGGTCGACATGCGCGCCGATATTCGCTGCTGCAACAACCACGCCGTCGTAGCGATGGATCGGAACCGAGATCGAGCGAAAGCCAGGCTCGGCTTCGCGGTCGACCAGCGAATAACCCTTGTTCCGGTCGCTGATGATGGTAGCGATCACGATGGACTTGTCGGTCACGGTCTCGGGCGTTTGGGCAGTCAGCGCCATCGATCCGATGGCGGACGTTAGTTCGTCATGGGAGAGGCGGCCGAGCAGAACGCGGCCCACCGACGTGCAATAGGCCGGTAATCTGTAGCCGATGTCGATCCCGGCTGAGAACACCCGTGCCGGGCTGGCGCGAGCGACGAAGACAGCTTCCTGCCCATCCAGAATTGCGAGCGAGCAGACTTCCTTCGCTTTCGTCGAAATATCGTCCATCAGCGGCTGCATAACAGCGACGATTTGATTGGACGAGAGATAGGCAGAAGCCAGCGCCAGTACGCGCGGTGTGAGTGAGAAGAGCCGTTCATCCCCGGCAACGAAGCCGGACTTCTGGAGCGTCAGGAGGATTCGGCGGGCAGTTGCGCGCGGCAGACTGGATGCCTTAGCAATATCGCTCAAGGTC
>CALRLJ020000151.1:0-8206 GCA_943368635.1 Sediminibacterium ginsengisoli
CGAACGCCTTGCTCACACCCGATGTACGCAGAATGACTTGCGAAGATGCACCCGCAGATGTCGTCATTTGTTGATCCACTTCAAAATCGTCCCCCAGATTCCGGCGGGGAAGAACAGGACGCAGATCATGAAAACAGCACCGACGAACAACTGCCAGTGAACGGTCCAGAGCGAGACCAAATTCTCCAACATCAGGAAAACACCTGCACCAATGAACGGGCCGAAGAATGTCCCCATTCCTCCAAGCAGCGACATCATCACCACCATGCCCGACGTTTCGATATGCATAATTTCGATTGGGACGATGGACAGATGCAACGCCATCAAAGCGCCGGCAAGTCCGCAGAACGCGCCGGACAGAATAAACGTAACGAGCCGCGTCAGGGTCACGTTATACCCGGACGCTCGTGCGCGAGCTTCATTCTCGCGCACGGCTTCGATGACCGCGCCGAATGGCGACGCCAGAATTCGTGACAGCACGAACAGGGCAAGAATGACGAACGTCGCGACAACATAGTAACGCGTCAGCGGATTGATGAAGTCGAACTTCAATCCAAATATGTCGATGATGCGGACATTGATCCCCCGCAAACCATTCTCGCCGCCGGTCCAGTCCACCGCCTGATAAAAGAGGTAGAATACGCACTGAGACAAAGCCATCGTCACCATGGCGAAGTAAATGCCACGGGTGCGGATCGCCAGCGCACCGATTGCGGCGGCCATAACTGCACCGCCGATAATTCCAATCACAACCGCAACGTACCACGGCAGCGCGAAATGCACGATGGCGATGCCACACAGATACGCCCCGGTTCCGAACAACGCCGCATGCCCAAACGACAGAAGCCCGAGGTAACCGAACAGCAGGTTGAAGCCGAGCGCATAGAGTCCATAAATCAGAATATTAACTGCCAACGCCGTGAACGGCATCACCAGCGGAAATGCCAAAACGAAGAGGCTCGCAAGAATAGCCCGGTGGCGTTTGGCGAAATCGAACCAACTCGCAGATGCAACCTGCGGCTGGATAATGGTCTGAGACAGCTCATTCATCGTTGATACTCGCCTCAGCTCATCAGACCGGCGCGGCCGAAGAAGCCTTGCGGACGCACGAGGAGAACCACTGCCATCAAGGCAAAGATCGAAACCTTCGCCATTTCCGGCGCGAACAATGACGTCATGCTCACGACCACGCCGACAAGCAGACCGGCGATGACCGCGCCCCCGATCGAACCCATGCCACCGACGACGGTCACGACAAACGCTTCCGCAAGAATCGTCGCTCCCATTTCGGGGATAACACCTTGCAGCGGCGCGGCGAGCAGCCCCGCCAGCGCTGCAATTCCAGAGCCTATTCCGAACACGAACAGCCAGACCTGCGAAACATTGACGCCGAGCACGCGAACAATCTGGGGATCGCGCGCGCCTGCGCGAATGATCAATCCAAAACTGGTGCGCTCAAGGAAGAGCCAGAGGCCTATAAGAACCGCCGCCGCGATACCGATGACGAACAGACGATAAAGCGGAAAATAGCCCACGCCGATATTGACCGCGCCTTGAAGGATTTCCGGCGTATCGAATGGATAGCCGCTCTTGCCGAAGGCGATACGGACGAGTTCGACCATCACATAGCTGAGGCCGAAGGTAAGAAGCAACGGATAGTCGATACCGCGGCCGTACAATGGCCGGATCAGGAAGCGCTCCACAACGAGGCCAACGGTGCCGACGATCAAAGGAACGGCAATCAGGCAAAGCCAGAAGTTTCCTCCCAGTGAGAGGAGAAACAACCCGACATAAGCGCCGACCATATAGAATGCACCATGCGCAAAGTTCACGACGGTCAGCATGCCGAAAATCAGCGACAAGCCGATAGCGAACAGCACGTAAATCGCGCCGAGCGCCAGGCCGGTGAACAATTGCAACGCGATCAGATCGAAACTCAGACCGGCCATGGATATCTCCAGATAAGACGCGCGTCCATGATGGACGCGCGTCTGTTAGCTTAAACAGTTCAGGACTTGTGGCCGAGCGCTTCGCAAGTGCGCAGGTTCTTTTCGCTCGGCTCTTCGGTGGCAATAACGTTGAAGACGTCGGCGTCGCCCTTCTCGGGCTTGGATTTGGACTCGATGATGAGAACCGACTGCACGGCCTGATGATCGCACTTACGATAGTATTCAGGGCCTTTGTAGTAATCGTATTTCAGTGCTTCGACCGCTGCGATCACCTTGTCCGTATCGGTGCTGCCGGCCGCCTTGGCGCCCATCAGCAACGTCTTCACACCGGCATAGCCCAATGCGCCGTAGTCCGACGGAACCTTGCCACCATGCATCTTGCGGAAGCGGTCGTTGAACGCTTTCGCCGACGCAACCTTGTCTTCGATACCCCAATAATACGAGGTACCGCCGATAACACCTTCGAACGCCTGCGCGCCAGCGGCGAGACGGCCAGTGTAGAGCAAGATCGGGGCAACTATCTTCATGCTCTTCTTCATGCCGAAGTCAGTCGCCTGCTTAAGCGATATCTGCTGATCCCGTCCGAAGTTGCTGATGACGAGGATGTCCGGCTTCAGAGCCTGAATACGCGGCAGCAACGCCGAGAAGTCCGTGGTGCCAAGCGGATGACGGATGTCGACGAGGCTTTCGATTCCGAAAGCCTTGCCGGCTTCCTGGAAGCCCCGCACCATTTCATGGCCATAGGCGTAGTCCGCCGTGAGGAACGCGACCTTCTTGCCGAATTTCGGAAATGCGTAACGCCCGACGGCACCTGCCGTCAGATGCGGCGTCAGAGCCTCGTGGAAGGTGTACTTGCTGAAGTCCTTGGCTTCGTTGATTTCGTCGGACTGGCTGATCGAGTTGTAGATGATCTTCCGTTCCTTGGTGACGTTGTTTACGGCAAGCTGCACGGAGGCCGACAAACTGCCGACGATGAAGTTGACTTTCTCCTTCTCGATCAATTCCAACGTGCGGGTCGCTGCTTCGCCTGGGTTGAGCTTGTCGTCGCGCACGAGCAGTTCGGCCTTGCGCCCGTTGAGACCGCCACCTTCGTTGAACTCGGCGATAGCAACTTCCGCCGCACGCACCTGATCCTGCGCTTCGGTGCCATAAGGTCCGGTCAGCGGAACAGGAAACCCGACCTTGATGGTCGCTTCCTGCGCCTGCAACAGATTGATGCGAAACGGCGATGCCGCCAGAACGGCACCCGCGCTGGCGGTTGTCAGCAAGCTGCGGCGGGAGATAGAACCTGTCGTTTTCTTGGCCATGTATTCCTCCGTGGGTGATGTTGTTTTTGGTAGCGTCGATCAAATGTGCCCAAGCGCGGTGAGAATAACTTTGGGTGTTAGGGGAATTTCCGTAATCGTAACATTGAACGGTGAAAGAGCATCGTTCACAGCGTTGGAGACGACAGCCGCAGCCGCTGCAGTCCCCGCTTCTCCGGCTCCCTTGGCGCCGAGCTCGCTCTCGAGCGTCGGAGAGACGATGTGCCCGACGTCGATGTCCGGCATCTCGCCCGACATCGGCACAAGGTAATCCGCCATGTTCGCATTGGTGAGCTGTCCTCGCTCGTCGTAGATGCAGTGCTCATAAAGCGCGGCACCGAGGCCTTGAACCACACCGCCGCGGATTTGTTCGTCCACAAGCTGAGGATTGATAATGGTACCGCAATCCTCAACCACCCAGTGTTTGAGCAGCTTGATGAAGCCGGTTTGTGTATCCACCTCGAGCCAAGAAGCCTGAACGCCATTTGTGAACGCGAAAGGATATTCGCGCGGTACAAAGTGGCGAGTTGCCATCAACTCGGGCTGGAAGCCCGGCGGCAACGTGTCTGGCCGGAAGTAAACCACGCGCGCCAGTTCATGAAGCTCGATGCGCTGCTGGCCGCCCTGAACATCCACGACAACGTTATCGACAATATCGAGTTCGCCCGGCTTGGCCTGGAGAATTGCAGCCGCAACATCCAGAATATTCTTGCGCAGCACCTTGGCTGCCTGCAAAGCGGCCTCACCGCCAATACCCGCTCCGCGTGACGCCCATGTGCCGCCGCCATAAGGCGTATTGTCGGTATCGCCCAGGATCACGCGGACGCGCTCCATCGACACACCGAGCACACTTCCCACGATCTGCGCGGTCAACGATTCAGATCCCTGTCCCTGCTCGGTGATACTGGTTTGACAGATCACCCGGCCAGTTGCGTCCAGTCGTACAGCGACGCCGTCCTGCGAGGAAATTCGCGCCCCGCCGACGCCGTAGAACGCCGCGCTTGGATTTGTGACCTCGATGAAGCTGGCAATTCCGATGCCGCGATAAATTCCCTGCTTGCGCAGATCCACCTGTTCGGCGCGCAATGCGTCGTAATTCATCATCGCGACGAGCTTGTCGAGCGACGCGTGATGCGACAGCGCCTCGAACTTAAGTCCTGAGGGCGAACCACATGGATACGCGTCATCGCGAATGAGATTGCGGCGTCGAATTTCGATCGGATCCATCCCGATCCGCTGCGCGGCCAGATCGACCAGCCCTTCGGTGATAGAGCACGCAATAGGATGCCCCACGCCGCGATACTGGCAGGTGACATTCTTGTTCTGCAGGACAACGCGTGTTCGCGCCCGATAATTTTGCGTCGTATAGGGACCGCCCACCAGATTGACGACCTGATTGGCTTCGATGGCGCTGGTGCGCGGATACATCGAGTACGGACCGATCCCGGTCACATCGTCGATCTCGAATGCGTTGATTGCACCGTTCTTACTAACGCCGATCCGCGCCTTGCAGACATGATCGCGCGCGTGAATATCGGTATTGAAGCTCTCGACCCGATCAGCGACAAACTTGATCGGACGGCGCAGCAGCTTTGACAGCGCAAGGGTTGCCATTTCGTCGGCATAGATGTGAACCTTGATGCCGAAAGAACCGCCTACATCCTTGCACAACACACGGACCTGCGCCTCCTCGAGACCCAGATGCAGGGCCGCGATGTTCTGCACCATGTGCGGCGCCTGAGTGCCCATATAAACGGTCAGGCGTTCTTCGCCGGAATTCCAGTCCGCCAGAACCGCGCGGGGCTCCAGCGTGACACCGGTGTGGCGACCGAAAACAAACTCGGTCTCTACAACTTCGTCCGAATCCTTGAAAGCCTGATCGACTGCCCCCGTATCCAGATTGCGCTCGAAGGCGAGATTGTCGCCGAGTTTCGGATGAATGATTGGCGTGCCCGGATCAAGCGCCGTGCGCATATCGGTGACCGGAACAAGCTCTTCGTAATCCACCGAGATGACTTCAGCGGCGTCCTCAGCGAGCGCCCGGCTGGTGGCGATGACTGCCGCTACCGCTTCCCCCTGCCAGCAAGCTCGATCTATCGCAATCGCATGCTGGGGAGCGGATTTAAGACCCTTGAGATGCGACAACACACCGACCCACGGCGTAATGACTTTCGCAAGTTCAGCACCGGTAACGACCGCTATCACGCCGGGCATCGCCTTCGCGGCGGCCGCATCGATAGTCACGATCTTTGCATGAGCGTAAGGCGAGCGCAGAAATACAACATGCGCCATGCGTGGCAGAACCATGTCGCTCACGTATTGCCCGCGACCCTGCATGAGTCGATCGAGATTCGGGCGCGGCACCGTCTTGCCGATATAGGAGTTCGGCCGATCCAGAACCGAAAGACCAGACTGCTTTTCGGAGCTGTCGTTCATCGTGCTTGCTCCAAACGCGCACGAGCTGTCGTTTCCACCGCATCGACGATTGCGTGATAACCCGTGCAGCGGCAGTAGTTGCCGGACAGATGCTCGCGAATTTGCTCGCGGTCTGCCTGTGGCTCAAGAGTCAGAATATCCTGCGCGGCCATCAGCATGCCGGGAGTGCAAAATCCACACTGAAGGGCATTACGGTTGCGGAATGCTGCCTGCAAATCGGAAATTTCCCCGCTATCCGACAAGCCCTCGATCGTTTGAACCGACGCATTTTCAGCCTGCACCGCCAGCAGAAGGCAGGCACGCACGATGTCGCCATTGACGCGGACCGTACACGCTCCGCACACGCCATGTTCACAGCCGACATGGGTTCCCGTGAGACCTAGCTGTTCCCGCAGAAAGTCGGCCAGGTTCATTCGGGGCAACACCAGCGCGGAAATGCGCTCGCCATTGACGGTCAAGGAAATTGTCGTGTGATCCGTCACGCTATCGCCCTCGCGTCGAGGTCCGGACGCCCGAGCAATGCTGATACACATCGCGCCAACAACTGCCGCGCAAGATACCGACGCATTCCCGCCGAGGCTTGTTGATCTTCCTGCGGATCAAGCTCCGCGTCGAGCGCAGTTTGAGCATCGGCCAGCATCGATGCCGTAACAGGCCGCCCTGTCAGGCCCTCAGACGCCGTCACCAGCATCGGCTTGTCGCCCACCGCAAAGTATCCGAGCCGAAGGCTTGTCAGGATGTCACCGTCCCGAACTCCAGACGCTGCCAAGCCGACAATGGCGTAATCGCCCTTCCGGCGCGCATACTCGTGAAAAAAGTAAACCGAGTTCGGCTTCGCGACAGGAATCTCGACCGCAACCAGAAGCTCCTCTGCCGACAGCAACGTCTCATAGATGCCGGTGAAGAAATCGAAAGCCCGAACACGGCGCTCGCTTGTCTTGCTTCGGACAACGATAACGGCATCAAGCGCAAGAACACATGCAGGGAGCTCCGATGCAGGGTCGGCATGCGCAAGACTGCCGCCGAATGTGCCCCTGTTACGAATCGCCGGATGCGCGACATGCGCAATCGCTTCCGTCAGAAGCGGGGCATGCTTTGCAATTTCAGCAGACTTCAAGACGTCGACATGACGAGTGAGCGCGCCAATTCTAAGGATGCCATTTGCGACAGCGATCCCGCGCAGCTCGGCGATTGCACCGATATCGACGAGAATTTCCGGAGCGGACAGTCTCAAATTTAATGCTGGCATCAAGCTCTGTCCGCCGGACAGAACCTTTGCCTGATCGCCATGCAACGCAAGCAACTCCAATGCGTCGTCGACGCTTGAAGCACGCGCATAGCTGAAAGCCGAAGCTTTCATTCCGGCAACCTCCCCTCGCCTCATTTTATGATGGGCTTGGGATGATTAGACGGTGCCGGGCATCAAAGGTCAAGCCTTGTTTATCGAACGATTATTTCGTGAATGTGAACGGACCGCGCTGCTGAACGTCCAACAGGAAGGCGCGTATGGTTAGTCCGCATCGGTAAAGACCTGCGGCAACGCAACGATGGCGTCATGAAATTCTCAGCCCGGCAAACCAAATTTTCGCGCTGCACAATTTCTACCGCCGGCGCACAGATCGAACGGCGCTCCGTCGCAAAACCTGCTGACTGCCAGCACGTTCTTGAAACACCAGTTGCGATCGCTCAGCTTCCAGTTTGAGGATTTCTGCAAACAGCGCCGCTGCAGGAGACATCACTTTCCGTGCCGGTTCGATTAAAACAAATTCGGAATAGAAAGGCGGATCTTCAAGCGGTCTCACGTCGAAGCGTCCATCATCGAGATCCGACACCATCATTACAAAAGGAAGAATCGCGACCCAATCGCTCGCTGCGACAAATTGCAGCGTTCCCATCATAGCATCCAGTTCCAGCCGCTGCGCGATGGTGACGTGATTTGTGCTGAAGTAAGTCTCGATATTGCGGCGGCGCGTGTTCTGAAGCCCAGGCAGCACCACTTTCAACGGACCGAGCTCGGACAACTTCACCGGCTTCAGGTTATTTTTGCCGCGCTTCGCACTGACCAGCATCTCTCGATCACGAGCGAGGAGCCTGTGCGAAATGCCGGTTAAACCCTCGAAAGCCGGGACAACTGCAAAATCGAGTTCCCCCTTCAAAATCATTTCTGTCAGCACGCCTGAATAGGCTTCGGTTACGCTGATTTCAGAACCGGGTGCCGAAGAGAGGAATTTGTCCAATGCAGGAGCAAGCATCGACCGGGTAAAGGTCGGCATCAGACCAACGCGGATCGCGCCGCGAACATGATTGACGGCAACACTTTGTTGCGCGGCCTCCAGCTTTTTCAGAACCTCAACGCATTCACGATAGTAGAGCTTTCCTGCCAAGGTCGGCTCAACGTCCCGGCCATTGCGCTCAAGCAGCGCCGCGCCGAGTTCAACCTCAAGCTGCTTCAGATGCTGCGAAATGCCGGACTGCGTCGCCCCCTCTCGCTTTGCAGCTGCTGTGAACGAGCCTTCT
>CALRLJ020000152.1:0-8192 GCA_943368635.1 Sediminibacterium ginsengisoli
CGAGTTCGACCTGCGCCAGCGTACCGTCAGCCTTGCGCACGCAGATCGCCGAATGCACTTTCTCCGCCGGCCCGGTCCACGGCATCAGTTTGCCGTTCACCAGAGTTTCGCGCTGATGAACCGGCGGCGGCACACCGCAATCCTTCAGAGCGCTTTCCTCGGGGAACAATTCTTTTAACTGCTGCGACGTGAGCATCATGACCTCATCGATTGCGCGTGGTCCGCAGGGACCGCCCCGGCGAAAACTGCGGGCACGGACAGGGCGGAAGACCGGCGGCGAAAAGCCAGCCTTGGGAAGGTCAGTGTAATGTGGCTGATGAATGAGTCGAAATGATAATGCGCAGTTCTGTTTTTTATGACTGCATGGCAGACATCGATACGAGCAATCCTGCACAATCGTGTGGCAACGCGTTCCCGCGCGCGGCAATGTGATCGCCGCGCGCGGGAACTGTTTGCCTGTCAGGCCCGATAGATTCGCTTGAACTGGCGCTCCGCCGACGCCATCGCGCCCTTGATGTCTTCGCGGCCAGTGCAGTAGTTCGCGAACATATCGACCACGACAAAGTCCGAAATCGCGGCTGCCGCACTTTCGTTCAGGGTGCCGATTCCGGCCGGTGTCGATGCCAGTTTTGCGACATCGCGATACGGCGTGTTTTTCGGATCCGCCGTCCAGATCGGATTGGCGTCATAGGCGAGCAGGAAGTGCGACAGATACCCCTGTGCCGCTTCGATCCACGGATTGAACTGCGGCCCTTCCATCAGGAACGCGGTGAACGCCTTGCAGGCCTGAGGATACTTGGTGAAGTTGAAGATCAGGATCGGGAAGCCGAGATGCTGCTCCCGCACCTGACCGCTGATCCCGACCGGCAGATGTGCGTGATCCATGTCCTGCGCGATTGCCGGATTTTCCTTCTTCGCCGCGACATAGATCGAAATTCCGTTCGTTGTCAGATGCAACTGACCGGCCAGGAACGCCTTGTTGTTGGAGCTGTCGTTCCAGGACACCGTGCCGGGAATGAAGTTGTCATAGAGCGACTTGACGTATTGCAGCGCCTTCGCCGTCTCAGGTGAATTGATGGTCACCTTGTTGTTCTTGTCGACGGTGTAGGCGTTGTGCGCCCACAGCGACCAGGCGAGCCATCCGTTGGCGTCGCCTGTGGCGTGGCCGAGCGCCATGCCGGCAGGCGTGCCGTTCTTGTTGAGACCTTTGATGAGATCCTGAAATCCGGCGAGATCCTTTGGAAATTCCTTATGGCCGGCTTTCTGCATCGCGGCGACGCGGTAGTTGACGAGACCGCCGCTGGCGGCGACCGGAATACCGAGCCACTTGTTGCCCTTCTTGCCATAGGCCACGCCGGACGGTGCCCAACCACCGTACTTCTTGCCGAGATAGTCGGCGACGTCGGTCACGTCGGTGCATTTCTCGGGAAACAGATGCGGCAGCGAATAGAGCCCCCACACCATGTCGAGGCCCTGCCCGGTATTGGCTGCGACCGAGGCCTTGGGCTGAATGTCGTCGAACGATTCATTGGAGATGTTGATCTTGACGCCAGTCGCTTGCTGGAAGGCCGCGACGATTTTCATGAAGGCGACATCCTCAGCCTCCACGAAGCGTTTCCAGCGCAGCATGTTGATGGTGGCGCCGGCTTCCGGCTTCCATTGCGCGGTCTGCGCCCAGGCTTTGGCATAGCCGAGCATCTGGTCGGCTGACATGGTCGCCGCCGCAGCCAGCGTGGCGGCGCTACCTTTGAGCAGAGATCGTCGATCCGGTGTGAAATCGGTCATAGTCGTCTCCTCCCTGATGTACCGGCCGTTGATCGGCCAATATTTTCAAATGATCGTTTGCGTGATTGAGCGTCCTTCTCGAATGGGCTTGGCGAGCCGCGCCCCAGCGCCGCCGATGTAATCATCTGCGCGCGAAGCGGGCAATGCGCCGAAGTGGTTCGCCCGAAGTGAAAGATTTGTGCGTTGCGCCGCATCGCAAATGGCGAACAACCATGACCGGAAAACACGGGTTTACAGAGGGGCCGGTTTATCAGCGCGGTGGTTTTGGGGCGCCTGGACGCCTTACACCGCAACCATTTCTACGGAAGGGCGTTAACCTGTTCCATTCGTTTGGCTTCTGCCGCTTTTCTATGGACTTCGACACCGCTTGTCCCGATTATAAATCCCAGTCAATTATTCACGAGACCCCTGCTTGAAAGCCGATCTTCATATTGCGGAACATAAGCGGCTCGCCGCTCTGCGCGACTACGAGATATTGGATACGCCCCGCGAAGCCGAATTCGACGATATCGTCAGAGTCGCATCGGCGATCTGTGATGCGCCCATATCAGTGATCAATCTCATCGATGAAGGGCGTCAGTGGTTCAAGGCTGAAGTTGGCCTCGGCGTTCGTGAAACCCCGCTCGATACTTCAATTTGCGCGCACGCAATTTTACAGCCCGGTCTTTTTGTCGTGCCGGACACGACCGTCGATCGAAGATTTGCGGACAACGATCTTGTAACCGGCGATCCGAAACTTCGATTCTACGCGGGCGCACTACTGGAAACGCCAGACGGCTTGCCCCTCGGCACCGTATGCGTTCTCGATTTCAAGCCACGCGACTTGACCGAAACGCAACGTGATTTTCTGAAGCTGATGGCCAGCCAGGTGATGAAGCTCCTTCAATTGCGGAGGGTGAATGCACGGGAACACGTGGCAAGATTGCACGCGGAGAAACTTCTCCTTGAAAATCAGACGCTCATGCGAGAGAGCGATCACCGCGTGATGAACTCGCTCCAGCTTGTTCAATCGGTCTTGAGCCTTCAAAGCCGCAACGCCGAAAGCGGCGACACAAAGCGAGAATTGCAGACGGCGAGCGACCGCGTGCTTGCAATTGCAATGGTCCACAAGCAGCTTCATCTCACCGGAAGTCTGGACACCGTCAGCATCGGCGACTTCTTGCGCCGCCTCTGTGACAGTCTGGGACAGACATCTCCGGCGAATGTTTCGATTAAGGTCATCAACGACGAGCATGACCTTCGTTCAGACAAGGCAAGCGGATTGGGGCTTCTGACCGCCGAACTGGTCACCAACAGTTTCAAGTACGCTTTCCCCGGCAAAAAGGCGGGCAAAGTGACCGTTACATATCGGAAGAATAGCCCCGGATGGTCCCTTACCGTGACCGATACGGGCGTCGGATTGCCGAAAGGATTTGATGCCGATCGGAGCAACGGAGTGGGCATGAAAGTGGTCGGCGCCATTGTCCGACGACTGAACGCGACACTGAATGTGTCTTCCAGCCCTGAACAAACCTCGTTTTCAATCATCAGCGCAGAGCAACCCTGACGCCGATCTTTGCGAGGCGTCCACCGCGCGGACAACTCCGGCCTGTAGTTTGAGCGGGCTGGCGCTCCCTAGGGGAATCGAACCCCTGTTTCAGCCTTGAGAGGGCCGCGTCCTAACCGCTAGACGAAGGGAGCAAGCGCGGTCAGGGAATAGCCTTGAAACGCCGCCGCTGCAAGACTGGAACGCTTGATCAAGGCTCAACGGCGAATTTGAGACGCCCCACCGGCTTCAGGGATTTCGCGTCATAGGTGCGGATTTCGGTCGCGCCGCCGATGTCGACGGTGACTGCCAGCCGGTCGCCGGCCGTGGCTGTGGAGACGATCCGCGCACCCTTCGGCAGGGTTGCGGTCACATCCGTCACCTGAACGCTTCCATCGGTGCGGAAAAGGCGGTAGCCGATGGCAACCAGCAAGGCCCCCACGCCAATCGCCGTGGTGAGACCTGCGATCAACATCATCCGGCGCACCCGCGCGATCAGCGCTGCTTGCTCAGGGGTCGGATCGGGCGCAACAGTTTCAGACATGCAAAGCTCTTCTCATTCTTCCCAAGGCGAAAACATCCGTCACGAGGTCACGGTCGACGGCGATGAAGGATCGCGGCGGCTGGACCGTGTGCTCGCCGTGCGCAGCCCGGACCTGTCGCGCTCGCGCCTGAAGGCGCTGATCCTCGCGGGCCAGGTGAACGTCAACGGCGCCCCGGTTCGCGACCCCGCTTATCATGCCAATGCGGGCGATACGATCACAATCGACGTGCCGCCCGCCGCGCCCGCCGAGCCGGAAGGCGAGAATATCCCGCTCGATATCGTGTTCGAGGACGACGACATCATCGTCATCAACAAGCCCAAAAATCTGGTGGTGCATCCCGCCGCAGGCCACGAGACCGGAACGCTGGTCAACGCGCTGATCGCCCATTGCGGCGCGAGCCTCTCCGGAATTGGCGGCGTGCGCCGCCCCGGCATCGTCCATCGGCTGGATAAAGACACGACGGGCCTGATGGTGGTGGCCAAGAACGACCGCGCCCATCAATCGCTGTCAGCACAGTTCGCCGACCACGGCCGCACCGGCGAAATGCGACGCGGCTACATGGCCTTTGCGTGGGGCGCGCCCACTCGCAAAGCCGGTACAATCGACCAGCCGATCGACCGGCACCCGCATAACCGCGAGAAAATGGCGGTGCGCCAGGGCGGCCGAGACGCCGTCACCCATTGGGAGATGACCGAGGCCTACAATGGCCGCGACGGAAAGCCGATTGCCTCGCTGCTCGCCTGTCAGCTCGAGACCGGCCGCACCCATCAGATCCGCGTCCACCTCGCCCATCTCGGACATCCGCTGCTCGGCGACGAGGTCTATGGCGCCGGATTCAAGACCAAGGCCGGTCAGCTCGGGCCGCAAAGCCAATCGGCATTGTCCGCCCTTGGCAGGCAGGCCCTCCATGCTTATTTGCTGGTCCTGGAACACCCGGTTAGCGGAGAGATTTTGCACTGGGAATCCGGCCTGCCGGAGGATTTGCTTCTGCTCCAGGCGGCCTTGCGTAGCACAGACTAACGGACCTGCGATAAAAAGACGCATGGTTACAGACATTTAACCCGGGTCACGGGTTCGTGACCACGTTTTGTTCTTCCCTCCCCTGACGGTTTTGGAGTATGTTGCACCTGCGCTGGGATCGTCCCGGCGCGGAACATTGCAGCGCTTCTGGCTTTGACACAGCAGATGGCCTGCCTCGCCCGCCGCTATCGGGGGCGTGAACTTGGGAGGGCGCAACATGGCCCGTGCCGCAACTCTGCCGGTTCTCAACGGAGAATCCGGTCTTTCGCATTACCTGACCGAAATCCGCAAATTCCCGATGCTCGAGCCGCAGCAGGAATACATGCTGGCCAAGCGTTGGCGCGAGCATGACGACCGCGATGCGGCGCATCAGCTCGTGACAAGCCATCTGCGGCTCGTGGCCAAGATCGCCATGGGCTATCGCGGCTATGGCCTGCCGATTTCCGAGGTCGTCTCGGAAGGCAATGTCGGCCTGATGCAGGCGGTCAAACGCTTCGAGCCCGAGAAGGGCTTCCGTCTGGCCACCTACGCGATGTGGTGGATCAAGGCATCGATCCAGGAATACATCCTGCGTTCGTGGTCGCTCGTGAAAATGGGCACCACCGCGAACCAGAAGAAGCTGTTCTTCAACCTGCGCAAGGCGAAGAGCAAGATCTCTGCTTTGGAAGAAGGCGATCTTCGCCCCGAACACGTCAAGCAGATCGCCACCTCGCTCGGCGTGACGGAACAGGACGTTGTCGACATGAATCGCCGCCTCGGTGGCGATGCGTCGCTCAACGCGCCGATCCGTGACGACGGCGAACCCGGCGAATGGCAGGACTGGCTGGTCGATAACTCGCCCAACCAGGAAGCCATTATGGCGGAGAGCGAGGAGTTCGATCATCGCCGCAGCGCCCTCACCGGCGCGATGGGCGTGCTCAACCAGCGCGAACGCCGGATCTTCGAGGCGCGGCGTCTGGCTGAAGATCCGATGACGCTGGAAGACCTCGCCGCCGAATTCGGCGTGTCGCGCGAGCGCGTGCGGCAGATCGAAGTGCGCGCGTTCGAGAAGGTGCAGGCGGCGGTGAAGACCACCATCGCCCGCGCCGAACACGCGACACTGGAAGCGGCGTACTGACGTATGATCCCGAAAAGTGGGAACCGGTTTTCGGACCGGATCATGCGTCGATAAAAGAGACTTCTTACGCATCACGAGATACAAAAGCCGGCCTTCGGGCCGGCTTTTTTGTTGGGTCCGGTAAAACTCCGTGCCGTCACCACGTCACGCGCAGCCCGAGATTGCCCTTGTAGATTCTCAGGCTGTCGTCGATGGCCGCGCGATAGCTGGCTTCGCCATAGAGGCTGACGAACTGCGTAAGCCGGCCGCTGACGCCGCCGCCGACTTCCACGGCCGGGCCGGCATTGCGCATCGTCGAGATGACGTTGGTCGCGAACGCGACGTCGTCCGCGCCCGCCGTGCGCCACCACACGTCGCTTTTCAGGTACGGCGTCCAGACCGCGCCGCCGCTTCCAAACGTGCCCTTAAGACGCATGCCGATGCGACCGTTGACGACATCGGATCGAGCAAAGGCGATGCTCGAAAGCCCGTCGCTCGTGCCGTTCAAGCCAAGATGCTGGTAGATGAACTGCGCCTGCGGCTCGATCGCGATGCCCCCGCCCAGCGCAATCGGCAGCCCGCCCTCGATCGAGGCGGTGAAGTTCGCGCCCGACATGCGCGCGCCGATGTTGCGATACGAATGCGGGTTGCCGTCGATGAAATCGCCCTGCATCACCGTGTCGATGTACCAGCCTTGCGAGCCGAGCATCGTCCAGTAACCGCCGAGACTCGTCGCACCAAGATCGATCGTGCCGGCGCGCGCGCCCTCGACACCCAGCACGAAACCGCTGACGTCGCCGCTGGCCCGCGCATGCCCGATCGAGACGCCGACCAGATTCCGTACGCTGTCGAATGTCTCGAACCGCCACGCATCGAAGCCCGTCTGAAAGCCCGCAAACGTGCCGCTGAAATCGGGCCGCACGCCCCCGGAATATTGCTCCTTGCTGTGTTGACCAAAGACGCGCCCCCACGCGGCGGGCGCGGTATCGAGCAGCGCCTGATCGCCGCGACGCTCGTGGAACGTGCCGAGCGCAAGCAGCCCCAAAGTCCGCGTCAGATCGGGCACCACCGAATGTACCGCGACTTCCGGCCGGATCAATTCAATCACCCTGAACCCCGCCGGCGGCGGTCCCGGCAACGGCAACGGTTGCGGCAGTTCGGGTTCTGGCGGCACGCCGGGCGGAGGCGGCGTCACGGGCACCAACAGTGTCGAACGCAAATACCAGTTGTCCGGATTGGCGCCGCCGAGCCCGCCCTTGTACAGCAGATACTCATAGGCGCCCGCGACCGCGGGCCCTGCGAGCGAGAAGCTACCCGGCGCCGTGGTCGCGCCGCCTGTCACCTGCACCACGTTAATGCCGTCGCTGAGCGTCGCAGCGCCGCCACCGCCCGCATTGACCATCGCAATGCCGGTCGAGCCGCTGGCCGATGCACCGGCGCCTGAGATCACCAGCTTGTCCGACGGCGAACCGTCTGTTCCCATCACCGAGTTAAGCCGCAGCGTGCCGCCCGTCCCGACGTAATTTCCTGCAACGGTGAGCGTGTTCATCGCAACCGATCCGCCGTTGGTGAGATCGATGGTGCCCGCGTTCGTCACCGTGATCGGCGTTCCGCTGGAGTTCGGGGAGATCGTGGGATTGACGCCGTTGCCAGCAAGGAGACTCGCGCCTGCGGCGATAGACACGTTGCCGGTCAGATTCGCGCCCAACCGGAAATTTCCGCTGTTGAGAAATGTGTTGGCGAAATCGCCGGTGCCAGCCCATGTCCAGTCCACGCCGGTCATGGTCAGCGTCGGAAAATTGGCGAAGGCGTTGTCGATCAGCCCGGAGCCCTGGAGAACGACTTGATTGGCTCCCCCGCCGCCGTCCGCGAGTCCTACGATCTTCGAGCCGGTTTGCAGCGTGAGCGTTACGTTGCCACTGCCGCCCTGCACAGCGACGCCATTACCGCCGCTCAGCAACCCCGCGTTCGTAATGTTCGTTGCGCCGTTCAGCGTACGGACGGCCGGTCCTTGATTGCTGATGATCTGGCCGCCCGTGAGATTCTGGATGGTAGCGGTAAAGCCCGATCCTGCGGTGTTGGAAAAAACGCCTTCCGAACCCGCACCCGTCGCATGGATCACCCCGCTGTTGGTCAGTCTGGCGTTGTTGCCTTGCATGTAAACAACAGTGCTGGTGTTTCCATTGGTCGTCAGCGTCCCGGTATTCACGACCACACCGTT
>CALRLJ020000153.1:0-8182 GCA_943368635.1 Sediminibacterium ginsengisoli
ACAGGCGATCCTTCGCCTCGATAACGTCAGTGTGTCTTTTCCGGTTTATCACGGTGGATCGCGCTCTCTGAAAAAAGCGATCCTTTCGCGGAGTTCGGCCGGGCGCATCGCCCGCGACGCCAATGATCGCATCACCATCGACGCCCTGCGCGATATTTCCTTTTCGCTCGACCGGGGCGATCGGCTTGCCCTGATTGGCTCGAACGGCGCCGGAAAGACGACGCTGCTGCGTGTTATGGCCGGGATCTACGAGCCGTTCGCCGGTACCGTGGAAATTCACGGCCGGGTTTCTCCGATGTTCGATATCGGCCTCGGCATCGATAGCGATCTGAGTGGATACGACAACATTCGTATTCGCGGTCTGTTGCTGGGACTTTCAGCGAGAGAGATCGAACGTATGTTGCCTGTGATCGTGGATTTTACCGAGCTGGGCGACTATCTCGATATGCCGGTGCGAACCTATTCCTCGGGAATGGTGTTGCGGCTGACATTCGCGGTCGCGACCTGTTACAAGCCGGAAATTCTGCTAATGGACGAGTGGATTCTTGCGGGAGACGCGCACTTCATGGCGAAAGCGCGCGAGCGCATTGATTCCTTCATCGAGAATGCAAGCGTTCTGGTGCTGGCGTCCCACAATGTCGAGGTGTGCCGCCGCTGGTGCAACAAGGGGCTGTGGATGGACCGGGGAGGTATCATGGCCTTTGGCCCGGTAGAGGAAGTTATCGAGGCGTACCAGACGGCTAGATCCTGAACGGCGAAGAGCTTCAGCTCTTGCCAGCTTTTGTCTCCAGCCTATGAATCCGATCCTGAAGGCTTTTGAAGGAGGCCGTGATATATGTATCAAGGACGTTGGCTGGGACGGACAAATCCAATCTGAGATTCGGCTCTTCTGCGCGATAATAATAACGATTTAGGCCATCGAACAGCGCGAAGCAGTAGCTGGCATCGAACAACAAGCCTTCCCATTCGAACCATGACGGCTCATTCGTAACAGGCTTTACCGATTCAACGACCACGACGCGTGGTCGGAAAGCGCGCCACTCAGCACTCTCGATGACGCCACGCTCGCCGCCCTCCACGTCAATTTTGAGAAAATCAACAGTTCGCGCTGCGTATCGGCTTGTGATCTCCGACAGCGGCATGACTTCGACTTCAATCTGCTTCGTATTAAAATCAGAAATCGCGTTGTAGGAAGTCAACCTTTCGGTCGTTTCGGCGAGGCCTGAAAGCCCTGAGTCGCCGTATTGCAGAAATTGAGCTTTTCCAACGGTAGGCCCAACTGCAACCTTCAGGTTAATGTCCGCAGGTCGCTGTTCCATCAAGCGGCTATGATACAGGTCCGTCGGTTCGATATTTATCCCGCGCCAGCCATTTAGGTAGAAATGCTTGGTCACGGAATCGATGTCGGGATCCCATGCGCCGACGTCGATATAAAACCCGACCGACTGCTTCGAAAACACCCGGTTGAGGATCACGTCCTCACCGTTCTGGGCGTAAGAGATCATCGGTTCGGGCATTGCATATCCTGGCAGCAAGAATTCATCAGGGTTGGCGGTCTGCTGACGTACCTCCAACGAGGACATAATCGCCGTACCGGCGGCTAAGTCATGTTGGACGTTATAATCCCCCATATGCTATCATTTGGCATTGAAAATTCCAGAAATGTTTGAGTTCATTCAATGACCCTTTGGATTGACGTGACAGATCTCCACCATTGGGGTCTGGGTCATTTGACTGGAATTCAACGTGCATCTGCCAGCGTGTTATCGGAATTGATCGCGATAAGACGAGACGTTCAGTTATTTGCTTACGACCCGTCGGCAAAAACCCTTCGAAAAGTCGACGTCCACTCTTTGCCGAGAGTAGTTCGTCACCACGTAGGTGCCGCAAAAGATACTGCTCCGGGCGATATTCCCAAGTTGTCGGGAGCCATGCCCCCGCGCTCGTTTAGGCCGCGCCAAATTCTCGTCCGGGCGCGCCTTTACTGGGGGCCCAGGCTTTGGTTTCTCAAACCGGCCGTTAGAAGAGTGCGGTCCGTTCTGCAAGGTCAGAAGGATAAATGGCGAAGCCGCGAAGCCGTTGAAGCCGTCAAGGATTTTCGGCAGAGCGCTCGAAATCTGTTAGCCGTGATCTGGAGAAATACCGTCGGCAAGGACCGAACAGCCCAGTCCATGGCGCCGGCTCTAACTACTGCACCTTTGCCGGAAACCATTTTGTTCGAGACCGGTGATGTTTGCCTATCGCTATCGGCGACATGGGGCTTGTCTCACTATGGAGACGTTATCGCGGCGAACACCCGTGCGAGCGGGGCGAAGTGTATCAACATGCTCTACGATTTGATTCCGACACTCTTTCCGCAATGGGTGTTGCCTGGCCACTCCCAAATGATCACACTTTGGGCTCGTCAGCAGATTGAAAATGCTGATGTGGTTCTCACAATCTCTAAGTTTCAGCGAGCGGAAATTTCGAGATATATTCAGACTGACAAGTTGCCATCTCGGGCTATCGAAGTCATTCAGCTCGGCGACAATCCGAAGCTTATAGCCGCAACTTCGGCCGATGCCTCCTTGCCATTGCCGCGCTATGTGCCGGAGCGCAAGTTTGTTATCTGCGTTTCAACGCTTGACGTGAGAAAGAACCATGGCTTGCTCTATCAGGTCTGGCGTCGCTTGGCCGATGAGCTTGGACCGGAGTGTCCTCAACTCCTTTTGATCGGCACGCCTCATTTATATGTATCCGATTTGTTGTATCAGATACGTAACGACCGGCTGGTAAACAGGCTTATCGTTCACCTGCACGATGTCGCGGACGAAGAATTGGCTTGGTACTACCGGCATTGCCAATTCACAGCCTATCCGTCGATGTATGAAGGCTGGGGGCTGCCGATCTCCGAAAGCCTGTCGCTCGGCAAGTACTGCATTGCCGGCAACAGGACTTCGTTGCCGGAGGCAGGAGGGGACTTGATCGATTATTTCGATCCGTTTGATTTTGTCGGCTGCCATAAACTCATTCACCGGGCTGTAACCGATCCCGACTATGTCAAGCAGCGCGAACAACAGGTTCAGGCAAATTACGTGCCGTATACATGGGCAAAGACGGCAGCGCACATCTCCGAGATTGTCGATCGCGTCGCGGGATCGGATCGACAAGCAGACGTCTGAAGACTATTTTTATAACGCCCCCGGCGCTTATTGAATTTCAACGATTGTGTGAGTCTTGTTGACCATATGCTTATAGGTTTTGAATCGAATATTCTGAGCCGCTCGATGACGGGCGTGGCAAATTATACGTTCAATATCGTTCGCTGCGCGCTCGAACTTGAATCGCATCTTCGCTTCGCGGGATTCAGGGATTTCAATTGGCGCCAGTTTGACCTTGAAGCCGCGGAAAGAATAACGCAATCCCAGCACAAGCACAGCGGTGCCGACATGTCGAGCGCGGTTTCCGCAGCCCGTTTTAAGGGGCGCCTGCTTGACGGGGTGGCCGGCTTGCCAGGTTTGCGCTCTGCGGCTGCGGTTTATCGTGAGATGCGGCGAGGGAGATTTGCATCGACGGTTGGAAGGCAATCAATCGACCTGTTTCATGCCTTCAACTTTCGTCCGCTCACCGATCCGGGCATGCCGACGCTTCCGGTAATCTATGATCTTTCGACATTTCGGCATCCGCAATTTCATCCGCGAGATCGGGTCAAATGGCTTGAGCCGTTGCGGGAGTTCGTCGCGCGTGCACCTTTGGTGCATACGATTTCTGAGTTCAGCAAACGCGAAATTGCCGATGTTTTTGGCTATCCCTCCGCGCAGATATTTGTCGCGCCGCCGGCCGCATCGTCTTTGTTCGCACCATTTGGCAAGGACAGGACGCAACGGGCACTCAATGTATTCGATTTGAAATACGGTGAATTCTTTCTCGTGGTGGGGACGCATGAGCCGCGAAAAAATATCCGGACAGCTATTCTTGCTTACGAGCGATTGCCGCAGGTGGCGCGTGCGCGCTGTCCGTTGGTCCTGGCGGGCGGGAAAGGCTGGGGCGATCTCGATCTGCCGGCGCAGACCGAAGGTCTGATGAGAGACGGATCGATCCGGTTTGTTCATGGTGTTGAAGATCCGCAATTGCGCGATCTTTATGAAGGTGCGCGCCTGCTGCTTGCGCCTTCGCTTTATGAAGGTTTCGGGATGCCCGTCGTTGAAGCGTTGGCATGCGGAACGCCGGTGGCTTACAGCGCCGATACGTCGATGGACGAGATTTCGGGAGGTTTGGGCAAACGTGTCGCGGCCCTCGATGTGGACGGCTGGACCGGCGTGCTCAAGGACGCTCTCGAAAACGATGACCACGCGGATCTCGTGGGCCGGGAAGCAAGGATCGCGCGCGCCCGCCAATTCGACTGGCAGCACAGTGCTGGGCTGGTGATCGATGCCTATCGGCGCATCCTGAAGTGACGATGCGCGGTTGGCGGGATGCTATGGATTTGTGCCAGGATTGACCCTGCGGGGAATAGTCGGATAGGGCTAGGCCTTACGCGCAACTGGTGAGATGTCGCCGCCATGGCCTCGTTTCTCGATACGTGGCTCGATGGTGTGGAGGATGGCTGGGGCATTCCGGCTTTGCTCGCGGTCTTTGTCGCGTTGTGGACCGGGTTTCTTGCAATCGCCTATCTGAACGCGGACCTGCATCCTGATGTCATCGAGGCGTGGACGATCGGCCGGACGCTGGACTGGGGCGGCGCCAAGCATCCGCCGTTGATGGGATGGGTCACCCATGCGTGGACATCGGTTTTTCCGGTCAGGGATTGGTCTTTTCATCTGCTGGCGATGGTGAATTCCGCTCTCGCGCTCTGGATCATCGATCTGACGACGCATCGGTTTGTGAAGGGCGACAAGCGCGCGATTGTGCTGCTGCTGCTCATGCTGTTGCCGGTCTATCAATTCCAGGCACAGCGTTTTAATGCGAATTCCGTTCTGTTCGCGGTCTGGCCGTTTGCGATCTGCTGTTTTCTGAGATCGTTCGAAACCCGCAACGCCGGGTGGGCGGCGGTTGCCGGTCTGGCCGCTGCTCTGGCGATTCTTGGTAAGTACTATTCAGCGTTTTTGATCGTCGGGTTCGTCTTTGCGGCGATCGTCCATCCCGCGCGCCGGGCCTATTTCACATCAGCGGCTCCGTGGATTTCGACAGGGGCAGGGCTGCTGTTGCTGGCGCCGCACGTCCACTGGATGCTGGCATCCGGGACCAGCCCCCTCGGATACGCATTGGCGACCCATGGAGGGCTGACCATGGGCCGCGCTTTTCTGTCAGGCCCGACCTTTCTGCTCGGGCTGGCGGCGACGTTGGCCCTGCCGGGGCTTGTCTGGGTCGTGATGATCCGCGCACGGGCAAGGGACTATCTCAGGGACTTCAGATCGCTCGATCCGAGCCTCCTTCTGCTGCTGTTGATCGCCATCGGGGCAATCATCGCCCCGCCAATTGTCACCCTGATACTCAGAAGTTCGCTGACCGCTGTCTGGGCGGCACCGGGCTTGTTTGCATTCGTGCTGGTTGCCGTCTGCACCGCCCGGTTTCCGGTAGACCGAACGGAGACACGAAGGCTCGCTGCGGGTATCCTTGGCTTCACTTTGGCGGCGGTCCTGCTTGCTCCCGCGCATGCGTACTACCGGAACGGCCATCCTTTCAGCGAGGGGCGCAACTACTACAGCCTCGCGACGGAAGAGCTTATGCGACGCTGGCACTTGGTCTCGTCAACCCAGCTAAAGACCGTAGGCGGCGACAAACTGGCGATGGCTTTAGGGTTCTATGCGCCGGATCATCCAGCCTTCGTGATCCCATTCAATCAGCAGTATGTGTGGCAAATGCCATCGGATACCGCGCTGCGTGGGGGCTGGGCGACCATGTGCCTGACGGACGAGGACACATGCCTCCTCTGGTTGAAGCAGATCGCAGCAACTGCACCGGGCGCTATGGCCTTCGACTTTATTGTCCAACCGCAGCTTTGGGGCACGCTGGGCGTTCCGGCGCGGATTACCGCGCTTCTGGTCCCCCCGCGTACGGCGCGCTGAATCCACGCGCCGGTGAGGCCTAGGGGTGCCCCGGAGCAGCGTCAGGTTTCATAGTTCGAAAATTGAATGTTTAGTCGGACGTCGCTTGGTCTGAAGACTGGCGAGCGATAGCTATCTCTATGGTTTTGCTGCAAACATGCGTGTTTTTGTCGCTCTCCACACTCGTTCGATCCATGATCCTTGATGCTTGACTAGTTCTAAAAAAGAACTGTAACGTGACCATCAATGACGGTCGGTCTAATTGGCCGCGCAGCGGGGTTCAAACCTGCGTTTGCCAAGGCGGCGGACGCGGAGCACAAGGGAGGAGAGGCGATGTTCAAGAGATTCAAACTCGCGTCGGCGATGGGATTGGTACTGGCGCTGTCCGGTCCGGCTTTCGCTGCCGATGCGCCGGGCGTTACTGCGACCGAAGTGAAGGTCGGAGGTGTATTTCCCTTCAGCGGCCCGGCATCTGTGATCGGCCTAGTCGGCAAGGGTGTGCTGGCTTATGTCCAGTTCATCAACGATCGGGGCGGCATCAACGGCCGTAAGATCAACTATATCGCTTACGACGATGCTTACAGCCCACCGAAGGCTGTCGAACACGTCCGCAAGTTGGTTGAGAGCGATGAAGTCGCCTTTATGTTCGGCCAGCTGGGCACACCCGGCAACACAGCAACAGCAAAGTACCTGACGGGTAAGAAAGTTCCTGCGCTCGGTATCGTGAGCGGCTCGAACAAGTTCACCAACGTCAAGGACTTTCCGATTACGACGACAAGCCTCGTCAGCTTTGACACCGAGGGAAAGATCTACGCGAAGTATTTGAACAAAACGCTGCCGGGCAAGAAATACGCGATCCTTTATCAGAATGACGACCTCGGCAAAGACTACGTCAACGCGTTCAAGACGATGATGAAGGACGAGTTCGACAAGCGCGTCGTAACTGCTGCCTATGAAATCGCCGATCCAACGGTCGACTCTCAGATCGTGAATCTGAAGAGCTCCGGTGCGGAAGCCCTGCTGGTTGCGGGAACGCCGAAGTTTGCGGCGCAAGCTATTCGCAAGGCATCTGAAATCGGCTGGAAACCGCTGCTGATCTTGAACTATCCCTCGGCTTCAGTCGGTGGAACGCTGAAGCCGGCGGGCCTCGACAAGTCGATCGGTATCGTTGCCGGTACCATGACCATGGACCCCACAGACTCGAAGTGGGATAGTAACAAGGGCATGAAAGATTATCGGGCCTTCGTCGATAAATACATGCCGGGCGTCGATATCTCCGACACCAATTATATCTTCGGATACACGCAAGGGATGATCCTCGAGCAGATCATCAAGCAGTGCGGTGACGATCTGTCTCGTGAGAATATTCTCAAGCAAGCCAAGAACCTGAAGGATATCGCGCTTCCAACCGCATTGCCGGGTGTTCTTGTCAATACCAGCGAGACGGTGAATCAGGATTTCACGCAGATGCGCCTGCAGCGCTGGACCGGTGAAAGCTGGGATCAGTTCAGCGATGTGCTCGACGCAAAGTCCGAATAGGCCAATGCGTATCGGATGAAATCGAGGCCGGCGCGCGTTGAGTTGCGCCGGCCTTTTTTGCGGCCCCCAAGGCCATTCGCGATCTTGCAATTCAGGGAGAGAAGCCGTGAAGGGCTTAATGCAAAATCAGCCGCTGCTGCTGTCGTCGCTGTTGAGGCATGCGGACCGGTTTCATACCGATACAGAAATCGTGTCACGGACCGTCGAGGGACCGATTCACCGCTATACTTATCGCGATGCTGCCAAGCGGACACGCCGACTTGCCAGCGCATTGCAGCGTTGGGGTGTCGAACACAGCGATCGCATCGCGACCATGGCCTGGAACAACTATCGGCATTTCGAGCTTGAGCACGGTGTGACTGGTATGGGTGCGATCTGGCATGCGATCAATCCCAGATTGATCCCGGCGCAACTGCTCTACATTGCGAATCATGCCGAAGATAAAGTTTTGTTCTTCGAGAGTTCATTCCTGCCGTTGGTGGAAAAGCTCGCGCCCGGTCTGAAGACCATCCGGTTGTTCGTCTTGATGGTCGACAGGGCATCGATGCCAGCTACAACGACGATTCCGAACCTTCAATGCTACGAAGATTTCATCGAAACCGGCGACGAGAATTTCA
>CALRLJ020000154.1:0-8180 GCA_943368635.1 Sediminibacterium ginsengisoli
ATTCGCGCGGCGCGCAGCGCAGTTGCGGAAATTCGGCGTCAAGGTCGAAGTGCTCGACGTGAAGGCGATGACGAAATTGGGCATGGGCGCGCTGCTCGGAGTTTCGCAAGGTTCGGAACACGATGGCCGCATGGTCATCATGCGCTGGAACGGCGGCAAGCCGGGCGAACAGCCGATTGCTTTCGTCGGCAAGGGCGTGTGCTTCGACACTGGCGGCATTTCGATCAAGCCGGCGGGCAGCATGGAAGACATGAAGGGCGACATGGGCGGCGCTGCCTGCGTCGTCGGCCTGATGCATGCGCTGGCTGCACGCAAGGCGAAGGTCAATGTCATCGGCGCGATCGGCCTTGTCGAGAACATGCCGGATGGCAACGCACAGCGCCCCGGCGACATCGTGACCTCGATGTCGGGGCAGACCATCGAGATCATCAACACCGATGCCGAAGGCCGTCTCGTGCTGGCGGATGTGCTTTGGTATGTGGCGAAAAAGCACAAGCCGAAATTCATGGTCGATCTGGCGACCCTGACCGGCGCGATCATGGTGGCGCTGGGAATCGATTATGCGGGCATGTTCTCCAATGACGACAACCTCGCCGAACGTCTGACGGCGGCGGGGCAGGAGACCGGCGAGCGCGTCTGGCGCATGCCGCTCGGTCCCGAATACGACAAGCAGATCGATTCGCAGTTCGCCGATATGAAGAACACCGGAACCCGCAACGGCGGTTCGATCACTGCCGCGCAGTTCCTGCAACGCTTCGTCGACGGTATCCCATGGGCGCATCTCGACATCGCCGGGACGGCGATGGGCGTTCCGGCCTCGGATCTGAACCGCAGTTGGGGATCGGGTTACGGCGTGCGGCTGCTGAACCAGCTGGTTGCGGACAATTACGAAGCGAAGCGCTAACAAATTCGCGGGCGATGCTTGTGCATTGCCCGCGAGACAACCTTCGGATCGGCGCGATGACGGAAGTCCTGTTCTATCATCTGCAAGATACGGCACTTGAGAAGGTGTTGCCGCCGCTGCTTGAGAAATCGCTTGAGCGCGGCTGGCGCGTTGCGGTGCAGACCGGATCGGAAGAGCGCGCGGAAGCGCTCGACGCGCATCTGTGGACTTATCGCGACGATTCGTTTTTACCTCACAGCACGTGGCGCGAGAGCGACGTGACGAACCAGCCGATCGTTCTCACCGTGGATGACGGCAACCCCAACAATGCCAATGTCCGGTTCATCGTCGATACCGCCAGCCTGCCCAAGGACTGCGCGACCTATGACCGCGTGGTCCTCGTTTTCAACGGCGACGACGATGAAGCGCTCGGCGTTGCCCGCGCGGCGTGGGCGGACGGTAAATCGCGCGGTCTCGATCTGACCTATTGGCAGACCGATGAGCGCGGCAAATGGCAGAAACGCGCGTGAACAAAACGCAATCGTAGCCGCGCAAGCCGGTTCATCTGCGACATCACACGCCGGCCCGCCGTTAATAATACAGTCTTTTTTCGTTGACCTGACCGGCGGTTAGCCACCATGGTGCCGCAAAGGGATGGTGGAAGGCGACATAAGCGCAGCGCGTGGCGAGATGTTCCATCGTTGCGGCCTGAAGACGCGCAGATGATTGTTTAGGCATTTGCTTTAACTGATGTCCTGGTTCCCAAGCGCACATTCGAAGCGCTGAAGTTGGTGTGAGAGCAAATTTGAGCGTTCTGCGTAAAACCATCCATGTCCGGCAGTTGGTGGCCCTCGTAATCCTGGCCCCGATGATGGTTGGCTGCGGCGGGATTTCGGATTTCTCGCTCAAGGACCAGGAATGGTTTGCGCGGCCGGGCAAGATTTTCAAAGGCGGCGGCAACAGTTCGATTGAGACGCCGCCCTTGAGTTCGTCGAAGGAGGTCACGCCAAACGACCTGATTACCTCCGACGGTCAATGTCCGGGAATGCCCGCGCCCGGCGCACCCGCCGATGCCAACGCATCGTCGGAAGGCCAGATCTCCGTGGCTCCGGTCGCGCTCGGTCATACAGAGTGCGACGTTGCGCGAGCGATCAACGTCGCGCCCGACAATGTGAATCTGTCGAACAATGCACGCGGCGATCGCGTTGCGCTCATCACATGGACGCATGGCCCGCGTCCCGGTGCCTACACCTTCACGTCGGGACGGTTGACGTCGATCGAGCGCGTCGATGTGCCGGAGCCCGTGAAGCCCGCACGCGGCGCGAAGAAAAAGCGTTCTTAACTTCTCAGCTTGCCGCTTCGTCGTAGGACGAGCTTGCTTCCAGCCATTCGTCCTCGGCGCGCTGCAGGGCGTCCGCTGCACTTGCGCGAGCCTTGGTCAATTGCGTGGCCTGCTTCGGATCGCGCTTGAACAGGTCGGGCAAAGCGAGCGCGGCGTCGATTTTTTCGATAATGCCCGTGATCCGCGCAATCTCACTCTCGGCGTTCGAGATTTTCTGCTTGAGCGGCACGCGCTTTTCTTTAGGGCGTTGCGGCTTCCCGTTGCCGCGCTCATTGCGGTCGCGGCCTGACGATGCGCGCATGCCGCGCGCACTCAGCACTGAGCGGCGGTAGTCGTCGAGATCGCCGTCGTAAGGTGTCACGGCGCGGTCGGCCACCACCCACAACTGATCGGCACACGCCTCGATCAAATAGCGGTCATGCGAGACCATGATGATGGCACCGGGGAAATCGTTGATGGCTTCCGCAAGTGCTGCGCGGCTGTCGATGTCCAGATGGTTGGTCGGCTCGTCGAGGATGATCATGTTCGGACCGTAGAAGGTCGCGAGCCCGAGCAGCAGCCGCGCCTTCTCGCCGCCGGACAGCGAACTGACCTTGGTGTCACCGGCCTTGCCGGAAAATCCGATGGCGCCGGTGCGCGCGCGGACCTTCGTTTCGGTTTCCTGCGGCATCAGCCTGCGCAGATGATCGTAAGCCGAACCGTCCAGATCGAGTTCGTCGGTCTGGTGCTGGGCGAAATATCCGACCGACAGCTTGTCGGCGCGCACGACCTTGCCGGAAAACGGCGGCAACTTGCCGGCGAGCAACTTCACCAGCGTCGACTTGCCGTTGCCGTTGGAGCCGAGCAGCGCGATGCGATCATCGTTGTCGATGCGCAGCGTGACGTTGTTGAGCACGGGCTTTGCGGGATCGTATCCCACCGACACGCCGTCCACCGCGATGATCGGCGGAGAAAGAATTTTGTCGGGTGTTGGAAACGAAATCTCGCGAACATCCTGCGTGACTAGTGCCGTGACCGGCTTCATCCGCTCCAGCATCTTGACGCGGGACTGCGCCTGCTTGGCTTTCGATGCCTTTGCCCTGAAGCGGTCGACGAATGCCTGCAAGCGCTTGCGCTCGTCCATCTGCTTCTTGGCGTGTTTGGCGTCGAGCATCTCGCGCGTGGCGCGCTGTTCCTCGAACGACGAATACGTGCCTTTGTAGAGCGTCAGCTTACCGCGATCGAGATGCAGGATCTGGTCGACGGAGGTGTCGAGCAGGTCGCGGTCATGGCTGATGACGATCACGGTGCGCGGATAGTTCGCAAGATGATCCTCAAGCCAGAGCGTTCCTTCGAGGTCGAGATAGTTGGTCGGCTCGTCCAGCAGCAACAGATCGGGGGCGGCGAACAGCGTCGCCGCCAGCGCCACGCGCATGCGCCAGCCGCCGGAGAATTCCGAACAGGAGCGCGCCTGATCGGCGGTTGAGAAGCCGAGGCCGGACAAAATGGCGGCGGCGCGGGCAGGCGCCGAGTGAGCGTCGATGTCCACCAGCCGTGTCTGGATGTCCGCGATGCGATGCGGATCGTGGGCTGTCTCCGCTTCATGCAACAATGCGTGCCGCTCGAGGTCGGCCTTGAGAACGACCTCGATCAGGCTTTCGGGACCGTCGGGCGCTTCCTGCGCGAGGCTGCCGACACGCCAGCGTGGCGGAATCGAAATCGAGCCGGTTTCGGTGGGTAATTCACCCCGAATGGCATGAAACAGCGTCGATTTGCCGACGCCGTTGCGGCCGACGAAGCCGACACGCGCGCCCGGCACGATTTGCACCGTGCTTTGGTCGATCAAAAGGCGTCCGGCGATTCGGACCGAAATGTCATTGAGGGAGAGCATGGCGGGCTTTTACGGAACAGGCCGCCGAACGCAACAGCTTTGTCAGGTCGATTTGTGACCGATCGCGGCGCTTTTTGGCGTTCGCGATCATGTCTTGAGACGAATGCGCGTTAGTGCGTTTCCATCGCCGGCACCAAAGGCGGAGCTTGTTCGCCGTCGAGTTCGGGCAACCGCGCGATCAGCGCGCGCAGGCGCTGGGGCATGTCGGACGACTCGCGGTTGAGAGCATCGCGCAGTCTTTCACCGATGCCTTGGCAGACGGCCTCGCTGTGAATGTGATCGAGATGGACGTCCCGTGCATCGATTCGATTCGGCATGGCATGTTCCAATTCGTTTCAACTTCAATTCAAAGTACACCTGACCAAGTCTGCAGGGGTAAATTCGTTCGGGCCTTCTGTTTCGATGGTGAGCATTCGGTAAAAATTTAAATGCCGGGAACCGGGAACCCGGAAATGAAAAAGCCCCCGAACAGTGTCACTGCCGGGGGCTGAAGCTGGTGGAGTGGGTCCACTTAGTAGCAGACGTTGACCACGCGGTAGCGCAGGCCATACGGGGTCGGCACCAGCCGCTTCACGTAGCAGCCGCCGTAGCCACCGCCGTAACCGCCGGCGAAGTAGCCGTAGCCATGGCCGAAGTGGCCGTGATGGTGATGATGCCAGCCGTTACCCTTCCAGTTCTTGGCCGAAGCAGCGGTGGGGAGCAGGGCAGTGGTGGACAGAGCGGCGACAGCGGCCAGTCCAAGAACGAGTTTGCGCAACATGACAAGTCTCCTTCAGTTATGGCGCGGGGCGCCGTTGATGTGTCCCTGCATGTCTGTCGATGGGCCGCCGCAGATGGTTCGATCCTTGTGGAGGTGGGGGTGCGACAAAAAGGACCGGCCGCTTTTGGCGGCCGGTGGTGAAGTCGAGGGAGGAAGTGTTGGAAGGGATCAGTAGCAGCGGTTCATCAGCCGGTACCGATAGCCCCACGGGGTCGGAACCAGCCGCTTCACGTAACAGCCGCCATAGCCTCCGCCGAAATAGACCGGACGTCCGACAAAGCGCGGCCCGCCCCAGCCGCGATGGAAACCGCCGCCGTGCCAGCCGCCATGATGTCCGCCGTGCCATCCATGCGCGGATGCGGCTGACGGGGTAAGTGCGGCAGCGCCAAGTGCGGCAATGGCTGCGCCTGCGAGAACGAGTTTGCGTAACATGGTCACCTCCTGAGTTCGTTGCGAGACTTCAGGGGGTTCTCGGAGGAGAGTCCCGAAGCCTCGTTGCTCATGAGACTAGGCCCGAGATCCTGAACCTCGTCGCGCCGGCCGGGTCAGTCAGGGTTCATGTTGATGAAATCGAGGTAAGGCGCAGAGCAAGGCCGCTCTTGGCAAGCGCACTGCGGGAAGGTATCGGGTGCGGGATGCAGCCGATCCATGGCGGGCTGGTGGTATACCAGCTTGCCGTTGCATCACCGCGTCGTTATAAGCGCGGCAACCCTTCCAACACATCTTCTTCAAGGACAGTAATCATGGCGATTGAGCGCACCTTTTCGATCATCAAACCGGACGCGACCGCGCGCAATCTCACTGGCGCCGTCAACGCCATCATCGAGAAGGCCGGACTGCGGATCGTTGCCCAGAAGCGCATCTTGATGACCCGCGCCCAGGCCGAGACTTTCTACGCAGTGCACAAGGCGCGGCCGTTCTTCGGCGAACTGGTCGATTTCATGGTGTCCGGTCCGGTCGTTGTTCAGGTTCTCGAAGGCGAGAACGCCGTCCTCAAGCATCGCGACGTGATGGGCGCGACTGATCCGTCGAAGGCTGCTGAAGGCACCATCCGCAAGGCGCACGCCAAGTCGATCGGCGAGAATTCGGTTCATGGTTCGGACGCCGCCGAGACCGCAGCGATCGAGATCGCGCAATTCTTCTCAGGCAACGAAATCGTCGGCTGAGAACAGCCGGCGATCCACAAATAACCAATAAGCGGTCGGGGGGCCTTCGACGTGAACTGGGTGACGCAGATATTCGATCCTGCCGCGATCGGCGGTCTCATCGCTCAGTTCGAGAACGAGATTCAGCAGCCGCAGTTCTGGGTCGCTCTGACCAAGATCATCTGGATCAACGTGCTGTTGTCCGGCGACAATGCGCTGGTGATTGCGCTGGCGTGCCGCGGGCTTCAACCCCGGCAGCGCTTCTGGGGCATGGTGCTCGGTGCGGGTGTGGCAGTTTTTCTGCGTATCATCTTCACCTTCATCGTCGTGACCTTGATGGGCATCCCGTTCCTCAAGCTCGTCGGCGGGCTGGCATTGCTGTACATCGCGGCGAAGCTGCTTGTGCCTGAGAAGGAAGACGAGGACGGCGTGCAGGCCGCAGCCCACCTGTGGGCGGCGGTGCGCATCGTCGCCATCGCCGACATCATCATGAGCCTCGACAACGTCATCGCGGTCGCCGCCGCTGCCAACGGCAGTATCGTGCTGATTATTCTCGGCCTTGCCATCAGCATTCCGATGATCGTGGCGGGCGCAGCACTCATCATGGCGCTGCTCGACCGTGTGCCTGCACTGATCTGGTTGGGCGCAGCCTTGCTCGGCTGGATCGCGGGAGAGGTGATTGCGACCGATCCTGCCGTGGCACCGTGGTTACACCGCCTGCTCGACGGCCATATCGCGCTCGATGTCGACACCACGTCGTCGATGATCGGCTTCGCCAAGCACCTCAAGTTCAATGGCGAGATCGCGGAGATTACGCTGGCGCTGCTTGGTGTGCTCGTCGTGCTTGTGGTGGGATCGATCTGGCGCCGCCGCGCGCTACGCGAACACGAAGCTCCCGCTGCGGCGTAACGGTCCTCATCCCGAAAAGCGCGCTCTTGCGCGCGTCTCGAAGGATGATGAGCGACATTGCAAATTCACATACGCCTCATGGTTCGAGACGCGAGGCTTTTGCCTCGCTCCTCACCATAAGGACTACTTTGCTCGGGATTGGCAGCCCGCAGACACTCAGCCTCTTACCACTTCAGCTCGACGCCGAGTGTGCCTTGATGCGACTGGTATCCGTCGCGGAAACGGCCGTCATAGTTGGCGTAAAGCCGCGCCGTATTGCTGAGAATCCATGACGCGGCAGCACCCGCATCAGCGCCGGTCCGGCTTTCACGAATTCCCTGCACGCTGATCGCGTTGTTCCCGAGGCTGACTTGCACGGCTCCGATGTTCTGCGAGAAGTTGTCGACGAATTTGCCATAGGCCGACAGGTCAATCGCGTGCTGGCCGACAATCCAGTAATGACCGACTTCCGCACCGGCCAGTACGCGGGCGCGCTCGCCACTTGCGTTGGCGACTGTCACGGGCAGGAAGCCGCCCACCTCTGTGAAGCCGTCGGTCCGCGCCGAAACATATTCGAGCGCGACCTTCGGCACGATGCGGCTTTGGCCGATGGAGTAATAGTAATTCAATTCGCCGAGCACGCCGTCGATGCTGCCGCGATAATTTGCGAGCGCGCTGCCGACCAAAGTACCGCGAGCTGAGCTGACTTGCGCAAAACCATGCACCGCAGCCAGCGCAACCGTCCACGGGCCGTTGACGTAAGACGCGTTGATGCCGAGCTGCGTCATGCCGAGGGTCGCGGTTTGCCCAGCGAGCGGCACGTCGATCCATGTGTGGCTCTGGTCGGCGGAAAATCCGACATTCAGGCCTGGCGCGACGGTGGCGCCGATGCCGCCGATCACCCCGATCGTGCCGCGCTTGTCGCCGACGAAGTTGCCTTGTGCGGCGGTGCGTGCGCGGATGCCGTAGGTCTCGGCCCATGTCCGGTACACCGGCTCGGCTGTGCTTTGAGACGCGCCGCCGCCGCCGGAATTGTCGCGCGCCGCGTATCCAGTGGTCGCCTCCCGCCCGAGGCGTTGCAGAAAGCTGCTGCCGATGTCGATCTGGGTGGCGCCAATCGAGAGCTGCGAATTGTTGTCGGTGAAGCCGGGCGTAGGAGGGAGGAATTGCGCGCTGGCGCTCGATGCTGCGCACAGCACAGTCAGGCCTGCCACAGTTGCAAGCAGCACCTTCATCCGGCTCAGGCTCGGTCGCGACGCTGGCATTTTCATAAAGAATGGAACTCAAACGAA
>CALRLJ020000155.1:0-8155 GCA_943368635.1 Sediminibacterium ginsengisoli
GTGGATTTTAGCCGACGTGGAGAACGCGTGACGTGAGCCCGACGCCATCCCCCATCATCATCGATGCCGCGCGCACCCGCGCCAGCCTGCCGTTCGACCGGCTGATCGCGGCGTTGCGCGAGGCGTTCACGGCGGGCGCGGATGTGCCATTGCGGCATCATCATTTCATGCCGCAGCCGGATGGCTCGACCGCGACCATTCTGATCATGCCGGCGTGGCAACGCGCGTTTGTCGGCATCAAGATCGTGACGATTTTTCCGAACAACGGGCAGCGGGCGCTGCCGGGGCTGTTTTCGAGTTATCTGTTGTGTGACGGCGAGACAGGGCAGCACATCGCGCTGATCGACGGCAACGAGATCACGTCGCGGCGCACGGCGGCTATCGGCGCGCTCGGTGCATCGTTCCTCGCGCGCGAGAATGCCTCGAAGCTGCTGATCTGCGGCTCGGGCCGGATCGCGAGCCTGCTTGCGGATGCGTTCCGCGCGGTGCGGCCGATCGACAAGGTCGCGGTATGGAATGTCAACGCGGCGGGCGCGGCGCGGCTGGTGTTCGACCTGCGGGCGAGGGGCATCGACGCCTCCGTCGCACCCGATCTGGAACGCGCGGTGGGCGAGGCGGATATCGTCAGCTGCGCCACGCTTGCGGAAGCGCCGATCATCAAGGGCGCTTGGCTGAAGCCGGGTGCGCATCTCGACCTGATCGGCAGCTTCACGCCGTTCATGCGCGAAGCCGACGACGAAGTGTTTCGCCGTGGCCGCGTCTATGTCGATACCTACGATGCGCTGAAAGAGTCCGGCGAACTGCTCGACCCGATCCGCGACGGCGTTCTCAAGCCTGACGATCTTGCGGGTTCGCTGGCCGAACTGTGCCGGGGCGAGCGCAAGGGCCGCGCCGACGACAAGGAAATCACGGTGTTCAAGGCGGTCGGCAACGCGCTGTCGGACATCGCTGCCGCCGGGCTGGTGTACCGGGATGTCATCGCAAAGAGCTGAGGCGGCAAGCCAGCCCTGCACACGCGTGCTGGTCATTCCCGAACCCGCGCGATAGGTTTCGCGCGTCAAAAACAAAAACACTCATCCGGGAGGTCTCCATGTCAAACATCCGCGTGCTCGCAACCGATCTCGAATTCCCAGAAGGTCCGGTGGCGATGCCCGATGGCTCGGTGGTGCTGGTGGAAATCCGCCGCCAGACCTTGACCCGGATTTATCCCGATGGGCGCAAGGAGATCGTCGCGAAAATTCCAGGTGGGCCGAACGGTGCAGCCCTCGGCCCCGACGGCAAAATGTACATCTGCAACAATGGCGGCTTCTCGTGGGCGCCGGGGCCGCGCGGCAACATCATGCCCGGCGGACCGAAGCCGTCGGAATATATCGGCGGCTCGCTGCAGCGCGTCGATCTTGCGACCGGCAAGATCGAAACCCTGTTCACCCATTGCGGCGAGCATCCGTTGAAGGGACCGAACGATCTGGTGTTCGACAAGCAGGGGGGGCTCTGGTTCACCGATCTCGGCAAGCGCCGCGCCCGCGACATGGATGTCGGCGCGCTGTACTACATGAAGCCCGGCGCGACCGAACTGGTCGAGGCGGTGCATCCGCTGCTGCCCGCCAACGGCGTCGGTCTCTCTCCCGATGAAAAGACCGTCTATGTCGCCGAGACGCCGACCGCGCGGCTGTGGGCGTTCGAGATCGGCAATCCCGGCGAGATCAAGCAAGGCCCGGTGATCTATCGCGGCGAGATGGGCAAGCCGATTGCAGGTCTCGGCGGCTACCAGATGTTCGACTCGCTCGGCGTCGAGGCCTCGGGCAACGTCTGCGTTGCGACGTTGATCTCCGGCTGCATTTCGGTGATTGCGCCGGATGGCAAGCTGGTCGAGCAGGTGCCGACCGGCGATAACGTCACCACCAACATCGCCTTCGGCGGGCCTGAACTGAAAACCGCCTACATCACGCTGTCCGGCAAGGGCGAATTGGTGGCGATGGACTGGCCGCGCGGCGGCCTGCCGCTGAACTTTTTGAACAAGTGATTCCATCGTCATTGCGAGCGAAGCGAAGCAATCCAGAGAAGAAAGCAAGAACTGGATTGCTTCGTCGCAAGTGCTCCTCGCGATGAGGGTAAGGTCGTAACGGCAAGGACAAACATCAATGTCATGGCTTTCACCCGTCACCCTGAGCGGCCCGCACGCGCGGCTTGAGCCGTTGTCGCGCGATCACAAGGACGGTCTCGTCGGGGCCGTGCGCGACGGCGAGTTGTGGAAGCTCTGGTACACTTCCATCCCGTCGCCGGAGAGCATGGACGCCGAGATCGCGCGGCGTCTCGGGTTGCAGCAGTCCGGCGCGATGCTGCCGTTCACGGTGAAGGATGCCGACGGCAAGATCGCCGGCATGACCACCTACATGAATGTCGACGCCGCCAACAAGCGCGTCGAAATCGGCTCGACGTGGTATGCGGCGCGGGTCCAGCGCACGCCGCTCAACACCCAGTGCAAGCTGCTGCTGCTCACCCATGCGTTCGAAAAGCTGAATTGTATCGCGGTGGAGTTCCGCACGCATTTTTTCAATCACCAGTCGCGGCGCGGCATTGAGCGGCTGGGCGCCAAGCTCGACGGCATCTTGCGCAGCCATCAGGTCGCGCCGAACGGCACGCTGCGCGACACGGTGGTCTACAGCATCATCGCGCCGGAATGGCCGACGGTGAAGGCGCATCTGACGTATCAGCTGCATGACAAGGCGCGGTAGCCGCCACCTGACGCGACCCGGTTCCGGAATTAACCCGCACGGCGGACATTAAGGTTTAAACACAGCTGTCGTTGCGCGCGCAGACCGTCGCGCTAGCGTTCGGTTGCGGACAATTGCCCCCGTCCGCAAACAGCACGACGGGGCCGTTGGGCGGCATATTGCGTTCGGCGGCCCTCATTTCGTGAGGCAGCGATGTTCGAAGCGTTCTCTGTTCTTGCTTTGGTGTTCGTCGCCGGCTTTGGCCTCGGCTACGGCGTGCGATCTCAAATGGTCATCATGCGCCGGGCAAAAATTCGCCGCCGGATGTGAGGCGGACGCCGGGAATGTTGAGCGTCCTTTCTTTTCCCTCCCCACAAGGGGGAGGGAGAAGAACTTAAACTTCCCGGCGGCTGAGGAATGCAAGCCGCTCGAACAGGTGCACGTCCTGCTCGTTCTTGAGCAGCGCGCCGTGCAGCGGCGGGATCAGCTTGCGCGGATCGCGTTCGCGCAACTGTTCCACCGTCATTTCTTCGTTCAACAGCAGTTTCAGCCAGTCGAGCAGCTCCGAGGTCGAAGGCTTTTTCTTCAGGCCCGGCACGTCGCGCACCTCGAAGAAGATCTTCATCGCTTCCTGCACCAGACGCTTTTTGATGTCGGGGAAGTGGACCTCGACGATCTGCTGCATGGTGTCGATGTCGGGGAACTTGATGTAGTGGAAGAAACAGCGGCGCAGGAATGCGTCCGGCAGCTCCTTCTCGTTGTTCGAGGTGATCATGATCAGCGGGCGCTGCTTCGCCTTGATGGTCTCGCCGGTCTCGTAAACGAAGAATTCCATGCGATCGAGTTCGAGCAGAAGATCGTTCGGGAATTCGATGTCGGCCTTGTCGACCTCGTCGATCAGCAGCACCGGACGCTTCTCGCTGGTGAACGCATCCCACAGCTTGCCGCGCTTGATGTAGTTCGAAATGTCGGAGACGCGCGGATCGCCGAGCTGGCTGTCGCGCAGACGTGAGACCGCGTCGTATTCGTAAAGGCCCTGCTGCGCCTTGGTGGTGGATTTGATGTGCCAGGTGAGCAGCGGCGCATCGAGCGCTTTCGCGACTTCTTCCGCCAACACGGTCTTGCCGGTGCCGGGTTCGCCCTTCACCAGCAGCGGGCGTTCAAGCACGATCGCGGCGTTGACCGCGACCTTGAGATCGTCGGTGGCGACATAGTTTTTGGTGCCGGTAAATTTCATCGAAGTTTGCCTTGTGATTTCTTGTTCGCCACGCGGAACACGAAAAGTTTCAAACAAGAAGCGACCGCTTTTAGCGGTCGCTTCTGAAATTGGGTTAGACCGTCAAGCCCGCCGGATCAATGCGAGGATGACCAGCACGATGATGCCGCCGATCGCCGCGTTGATGATCTCGCCGACCATGCCGGCACCGAGCCGGATACCGAGCTGCGGCAGCAGCCAGCCTGCGACCACCGCGCCGACGATGCCGACGACGATGTTGCCGAGCAGTCCGAAGCCTGCGCCCTTGACGATCAGGCCGGCCAGCCAGCCCGCAATCGCACCGACGATAATCCAAGCAATAATGCCCATGGACAAACCCCTTGTTTTAAACGCTGCGACTCCTGCTCGGAGCCTCAGACGTCCCCGGTCAACGCCGCGAACTGTCTCCGGCTGGAGCGGTTCGGATGGCGTCAAACAACAGTTTAAATGAAATGGCACAGCGCGCTAGCTGGTGCTAGTGCTGTTTTTGAACGCATTCCTGCTTTGCGGGGCTGTTTCCACGGCAGTCGCGGGCAGACGGATGGCCCGCAACCCTGTAGTTTCATGTCTCTTTCTCGTCGGGGAGGGCGACGGCCCGCACTTGACGGAAGCGGCTTCGGAGGCGATCTAAGTCCCATGTTTCTGCAATTCTTCACATCGCTGCGCGACGCGCAGGTTCCGGTCACGCTGCGCGAATATCTGACGCTGATGGAGGCGCTCGACGCCAACCTCGCGGATCAGAGCGTGGAGCATTTTTATTATCTGTCGCGCGCGGCGCTGGTGAAGGACGAGCGCAACCTCGACAAGTTCGACCGCGTGTTCGGCACGGTGTTCAAGGGCCTCGAAAGCCTGCTTGACGCCATGGACAAGGCCGAGATCCCGGCGGAGTGGCTGCGCAAGGCGGCGGAAAAATATCTCACCGAGGAAGAGAAAAAGCAGATCGAGGCCATGGGCTGGGACAAGCTCATGGAGACTCTCAAGAAGCGTCTTGAAGAACAGAAAAAGCGCCACGAGGGCGGCAGCAAGTGGATCGGCACCGGCGGCACCTCGCCTTTCGGCGCGGACGGTTACAATCCCGAAGGCATCCGCATCGGCCAGGAAAAGAATCGCAACTTCTCGGCGGTGAAGGTCTGGGACAAGCGCGAGTTCAAGGATCTCGACGGCAATGTCGAACTCGGCATCCGCAACATCAAGGTGGCGCTGCGCCGCCTGCGCAAGTTCGCGCGCACCGGCGCGCCGGACGAACTCGATCTCGACACCACCATCAAGGAAACCGCCAACCACGGTTATCTCGACGTGCACATGCGCCCTGAGCGGCGCAACGCGGTGAAGGTTCTGATCTTCTTCGACATCGGCGGATCGATGGACGGTCACATCGCGCAGGTCGAGGAACTGTTCTCGGCGGCGAAGACCGAGTTCAAGCACATGGAGTATTTCTACTTCCACAACTGCCTCTATGAAGGTGTGTGGAAGAGCAACAAGCGCCGCTTCACCGACCGCACCCCGACATGGGACATCATGCACAAGTACCCGCACGACTATAAGGTCGTGTTTGTCGGCGACGCGTCGATGTCGCCTTACGAGATCGTGGTGCCGGGCGGATCGGTCGAGCACGTCAACGAGGAGCCGGGTTCGGTGTGGCTGGAGCGCATCACGCGCACCTATCCGCACGCGGTCTGGCTCAATCCGGTCGCGCGCAAACACTGGGATTATTCGGAATCCACAACGATCATCCGCCGGGCCTTCAATGAGCGCATGTTCCCGCTGACCCTCGAAGGGCTGGAAGGCGCGATGAAGGAATTGACGCGGTAGTTTTCTTCACATCGTCATTCCGGGATGCGCTCTTCGCGCGGACCCGGAATCTCGACGAGTTCATCGGACCCAATAACTGGATTCCGGGTTCGCTCGCAAAAGCTCGCGACCCGGAATGACGAAGACGTTTTGCCGCCTTCGCCGGGACGACTCCTTGAGAGAGACGTGATAAAGCGCTCACTTCGTGTTCTCAGCGAGAGTTGTCCCATGCCCTCCACGATCACCCGCGGTTACAAGAAACTTCTCGATGAGGCCAACGCCCAAATCGAGACCATCAATGCAGCGGAAGCCGTCGAACGGTTTCCCAAGGGCGGCGAGGGGCAAAGCGACATCGTGATCGTCGACCTGCGCGATCCGCGCGAGATCGAGCGCGAGGGCCGCATTCCCGGCGCGTTTCACTGTCCGCGCGGGATGCTGGAATTCTGGATCGATCCGGAAAGCCCCTACGCCAAGCCGATCTTTCAGGAGAACAAGAAGTTCGTGTTCCAGTGCGCGTCCGGCTGGCGCTCGGCGCTGGCGGCGAAAACCGCGCAGGACATGGGGCTTTCTCCGGTGGCGCATCTCGGCGGCGGCTTCACCGCATGGAAGGCCGCGGGCGGTGCGATCGAGAAGGTCGAGCCGAAGAAGTAAGATTGCACGCGCGATGTAACGCCATCCTTCGAGGCTCGCCGAAATGGCTCGCACCTCAGGATGACGCAAAACGAGAGGCCGTCACCCTGAGGTGCCGGAGCGAAGCAAAGGCCTCGAAGGGCGACGGCACAGGAGTAATCATGACCACCACCACCACCGATCCTCTCGTTTCCACCGAATGGCTGGCCGCGCATCTGAACGATCCGCGCGTGAAGGTTCTCGATGCGTCGTTCAAGCTGCCCGGCGTGCTGCCGCTGCCGAAGGACGATTATCTCGGCGCGCATATTCCCGGCGCGATGTTCTTCGATGTCGATGCGGTGTCGGATCACACCAGTTCATTGCCGCACATGTTTCCCAGTGCCGAACAGTTCGGCCGCGATGTCGGCGCGCTCGGCATTTCCAACGATGACACGGTGGTGCTGTACGATGGCGGCGGCTGGGTCGCAGGCCCGCGCGCATGGTGGATGTTCCTGTCATTTGGACATGCGAATGTGCGGGTGCTCGATGGCGGGTTGAAAAAGTGGCTGGCGGAAGGCCGTGCCGTCGAGAGCGGCGAGACGAAGCCCAAGCCCGCGACGTTCAAGGCCACGTTCGACGCCAAACGCGTGCGCTCCATGCAGCAGTTGATCGGAAATCTTGAGAGCAAAGCCGAGCAGGTGATCGATGCACGCCCCGCCGCGCGCTTCGAGGGCAGCGTCGTCGAACCGCGTCCCGGCCTGCGCGGCGGACACATCCCAGGCAGCCGCAGCGTGCCTTATGCCGGATTGTTCGACGCCAAGACTGGCGCGATGAAATCGGTCGATGATTTGCGCGCGGCATTTTCCGGTGCAGGTGTCGATCTCGACAAGCCCATCGTCACCAGTTGCGGCTCCGGCGTATCGGCAGGTGTGCTGACGCTGGCGCTGTATCGCCTCGGCATCGCCGACACCGCGCTCTATGACGGCTCATGGTCGGAGTGGGGCGAGCAGGGCGGTCCGCCGGTCGCGACAGGTCCGGCGTAGCCGACGGCACCGGCGTCAGGTAGAAAGACGCCGATGCGCATTCGCCCCGCCGTCTTGAGTGACGCTTCGAAAGCCTGCGAGACCATGCGGCGCTCGATTGCCGAGTTGTGCGTCGCGGATCACCGCAGCGACACCGCTGTCGTCGGCCGATGGCTGGCGAACAAGACGCCCGAGGTCTTCGCCGCCTGGCTCAAGGATGACAGCAACACCGTGCTGGTGGCGGATCACGCCGGGCTGATTGCTGCAGTCGGTGCCGTGAACGACGATGGCGAAATCACGCTCAACTATGTGTCGCCCGATTTCCGCTTTCAGGGCGTGAGCAAGATGATGCTGGCAGGTCTCGAAGACGTCAGCCTCAAGCAGGGCAATGCCGGCACGACGCTGTTCAGCACAAAGACCGCGCACGGCTTCTATCGCGCCGCTGGATACCGCGACGGTGGATCGCCGTTCTTCAAGTTCGGTACGGAAAGCTATCCGATGTTCAAGCGGCTCGCCGAAGGCGGGCCCAGCGTAGCCAAGCGGTCTTAACCGCCGAACAGCGGGAACGCAGCCTGCTGCTTGCGCAACTGTTCAGCCTGCGCGCGTGCCGCCGCGCGGGCGCGCGCGATCTGCCGCCGCCGCGCCAGTGTGCGGGCGCTCGGGCGCTTCGCCCTCTTGACGACGGGCTGCGGCTCGACGGCGAAGGCCGTTGCTTCCGACGAGCGTTCGATCGACGCGACAGTTTCGGTCGAGATCGGCTCCGA
>CALRLJ020000156.1:0-8125 GCA_943368635.1 Sediminibacterium ginsengisoli
AAGCGGCGGCAAAGGCGACGAAGCTTCCGGCTTTCGCCGACGATTCAGGCCTCGCGGTCGATGCGCTTGACGGACAGCCCGGAATCTATTCGGCGCGCTGGGCCGGAGAGGACAAGAATTTTCTCGCTGCGATGACACAGATCGAACGCCTGCTGCAGGAGCGGGGCGCGAAAGAGCCCGCGCAACGCAAGGCCCATTTCGTCTCGGCGCTGTGCGTCGCATGGCCGGATGGACATCTCGAAGATGTCGAGGCACATGTCGACGGCACGCTCGTTTGGCCGCCGCGCGGCACCGCTGGTTTCGGCTACGATCCGGCGTTTCTGCCGGATGGTCATGACCGCACCTTCGGCGAGATGACCAGCATCGAAAAGCATGGCCTGCCGCCGCATGGAATGGGTCTGTCCCACCGTGCCAAGGCTTTTGTGAAGCTCGCGGAGATGTGCCTGAAATGAGCGCTGACGCGAAACCAGCCTTCGGGATCTACGTCCACTGGCCGTTCTGCCTGTCGAAGTGTCCGTACTGCGACTTCAACAGCCATGTGCGTCACGCGCCGATCGACGAATTTCGTTTTGCGCGTGCGTTCGAGCGCGAGATCGAAACCACCGCCGCGCGCACGCCGGGCCGCGAAGTGACATCGATCTTTCTCGGCGGCGGCACGCCGTCGCTGATGCAACCGCAAACCGTCGGCGCGATTCTCAATTCCATTGCGAAGCACTGGAACGTCGCGAAAGACGTCGAGGTGACGCTGGAAGCCAATCCGACCAGCGTGGAGGCGACGCGCTTCAAGGGGTATCGCACCGCTGGCGTCAATCGTGTGTCGCTCGGCGTGCAAGCGCTGGACGATGCCTCGCTAAAAGCACTCGGACGTTTGCACACGGCGCGCGAAGCATTGGACGCGGTCGCGATCGCGCGCGCAGCGTTCGACCGCTATTCGTTCGACCTGATTTACGCGCGCCCGGACCAGACGCCGCGGATGTGGGAAGACGAACTGAAGCTTGCGGTGTCGGAAGCGGCCGAGCACCTGTCGCTGTATCAGCTCACCATCGAACCGGAGACGCCGTTCTTCGGTCTGCATGCCGCCGGCAAGCTGAAAATTCCCGACGAGGCCGTGGCACGCGCGCTCTATGACGTGACACAGGACGTTTGTGCCAAACTTGGCCTGCCGTCCTACGAGATTTCCAATCACGCGCGGCCCGGCGCGGAGTGTAAGCACAATCTGGTTTACTGGCGCGGTCAGGATTATGCCGGCATCGGTCCCGGCGCGCATGGCCGGCTCGACATCGACGGTATCCGCCACGCCATCGCCACCGAGAAGCGTCCCGAGAGCTGGCTGATGCGCGTCGAGTCGCAGGGCCATGGCGTGATCAGCGACGAGCTTCTCAACAGCGAAGAGCGCGCCGACGAATATCTTCTGATGGGATTGCGGCTGGTGGAGGGCATCGACCCGATGCGCTACCGGGCGCTGTCGGGCCGCTCGCTCGACCCAAGGCGTATCGAGATCCTGCAGGACGAAGGCGCCATCGTCGTCGATCCCGACGGGCGCGTGCGCGTGACGATGCAGGGATTTCCGGTGCTGGACGCCGTGGTCGCGGATCTGGCGGCGTAGCGGGATGCCACTTCCTTTCCCTCCCCCTTGTGGGAGAGGGAAAGCACTAGGCCCCAAAACTCTTCGGCGATCCGGCCACGATGGCGCCGCCGCTCGGGCCGACACGCATCACCGCAAGGCCGCGTTCGTTGGTGCCGTCGCTGCGGAATCGAAACAGCCCGTCAATGCCTGCAAAGCCTGACGGATTGGTGAGGACATCCGGCGAGAACCGCTGGCCGCCCTGCGTTCGCGCCAAGGCCGCAACCAGTGCAACGCTGTCATAAGCCAGCGTTGCGGTGCGCACCGGATCCTGATTGTACTTGGCACGATAGCGCGCCGAAAACCCCCGAAAGCCCGACGGGTCGGGTGCTGCATAAAGCCCGCCGCGCAAATTGACGTTGCCGAACACGCGCGGATTGTCCCACAGGCCGGTGCCGAGCAGTTGTACGCGCTTGAGATCGGCGCCGCTTGCGACCAGCGTGTCCGCGACGCCGACCAGCGCATCGCCGTCATCAGCGAGCAACAATGAATCCGCACTCGCAAGAGCCTGCGCAACCGTGCGCGCCGACGTCTGCATCTGCGACGGGTCCGTGCTGTATTTTTCAAACGCCACGACGCGGCCGCCCTTGCGCGCAGCCGCCTGCTTGAAGGCAACCTCGACTACGTTGCCATACGCATTCTCGGGCAGGAACGCAGCAAAGGAGCGTTTCCCGGTGCCTGCGGCGTAATTGACGATCCGATTGACGTCGGACTCGGGCAGGAAGCTCAGAAGATACACGCCGCGCCCGGCCACGCTCGAGTCGGTCGAGAACGCGATCATTGAAATGTTGCGCGTACGTGCGACCTGCGCCGCGGCTGGAACCGATTGCGCGAACAGCGGACCGAGAATAATTTCCGCGCCCTCGTCCACCGCCTGCTGCGCGCCTTGCTGCGCACCCTGCGCCGAGCCGTTGTCGTCCTTGATGAGCAGCTGGATGTTCGGATTCTGAAATTCAGCGAGCGCCAGTTCTGCGGCGTTGCGCATCGACTGCGCGGCGGCACCCGCATTACCGGCAGCAGACAGCGGCAACAGCAGACCGACCTTGACCTGACCGCTTCCGACCGCCGACGGCTCCTGTTGCGGACCGGCCGGTTGCTCACCGCCGGAAAAGGGAGATTGCATCCCGGCGCAGCCGGCAACGAGCGGTGCGCCCAGAATCAGGCCAACGGCATTTCGGCGGGTCGCGCCGCTGCGTGGAGGCTTTGGGTTAAGTGGGGCAACCATCGCTTCTCTTCCATTCGTCCGATCCAGATTGGTCCGGGCATCATCCCGAAACACATCTGCCTGAAACACATCTGGAGGGGGATTCAGGCATATTGTCGGCTATAAGTTAACCAGAACAAAAGCTTTTCCGCGCCCCCAGGCAAGCAAAGATATCGGCTGCTGTTTGCAGCTGCGAACAAGACGAACTGTTCCTTCGTCGCTAGATTGATCCCATGCGCACCAAGAATGTTCCCGCTTCATCACCGGATACCGACAGCCCCGCAGCTCGTACCTTTGCGGTGGCAGGACACCTCGTGAGCGCGCCGAAGGCAGCTCCGGGTCTCTATCTGGTGGCGACACCCATCGGTAATCTCGGCGACATCACGCTGCGCGCGCTGGAGACACTCGCGGGCGTCGACATCGTCGCCTGCGAGGACACCCGCATCACGCGGCGGCTGATTGAGCGGTTCTCCATCACCGCGACGCTCAAGCAGTATCACGAGCACAACGCCGAACAGGCGCGGCCGAAAATTTTGGAAGCGCTGGCGCGCGGGTCGTCGATTGCGCTGGTGTCGGACGCCGGCACGCCTTTGATTTCAGATCCCGGATTCAAACTGGTGCGCGAGGTCAGCGCGGCTGGCTTTCCGGTGATCGCATTGCCCGGCCCGTCATCTGTGCTGGCGGCGCTGTCGGTCGCAGCCCTCCCGACAGACCGGTTTTTCTTCGAAGGCTTCCTGCCGTCGAAACAGACTGCGCGCCGCACCCGCATCGCCGAGCTTGCGCGCATCGACGCCACGCTGGTGATGTTCGAGAGCGGCGCGCGGGTGCAGGATTGCCTGCAGGATCTCGCGGGCGCGATGGGCAATCGCGACGCTGCGATCTGCCGCGAAATGACCAAGCTGCACGAGGAGGTGCGCCGCGCGACGCTTACAGACCTTGCGGCTATCTCCGACACTCTGGAGACGCGCGGCGAATTCGTGCTGGTGATCGGACCGCCGGCCGCCGATGCAGGATTGATGAGCGACGCCGCGCTCGACGATCTGCTGCGAACGTCACTGGCGCGCGGCAGCGTCAAGGACGCTGTTGCACATGCGGTTGAAGTGTCCGGGCGGCCACGCCGCGAAATCTACGCCCGTGCGCTTGAACTCGCAAAGGACGGCGATGACGCGGGATAGCGATCCGCCGGACAAATTACCCAAAGCTCGCGCAAAGATTCCATCGCCCGCGCGCGTCGCCGCGTTCCAGACCGGGCTCAGTGCCGAGAGCCGCGCCTGTGTTTATCTGATCGCCAAGGGCTATCGGATTCTGGCGCGCCGCTTTCGCACGCCCTATGGCGAGATCGATATTGTCGCGCGCAGGCGGGGCCTGCTTGCCTTCATCGAGGTCAAGGCGCGCGCCACGCTGGATGACGCGGCATATTCGGTGACCCCACAGCAGCAGCAGCGCATTGTCGCGGCAGCCCAAGCCTGGTTGATGGCGCATCCCGAGCATGCCGATTTCGAGATGCGGTTCGATGTCGTGCTGATTGCGCCGAAACACCTGCCAAAACACCTGATGGCGGCATTCGACGCCAGCGCTTGAGCAGCAGGGTTGCGTGCAAAACCTCTGGCAACGGAGGCTGAAATCGCCCATCTTGCCGCCGCAACGGATCAACAACCGGATTTGACTCATGAAGCTAAAAGTCGCCGTCCAGATGGACCCCATCGCGCGAATCAACATTCGCGGCGACTCGACGTTCGCACTGTTGCTGGAGGCGCAAAAGCGCGGCCATACACTGTCTTACTACACGCCCGAAAAGCTGTCCTTGCGCGGCGAGCAGCTGGTCGCGAGCGTTCAGCCGCTGACGGTGCGCGATCAGGACGGCGATCACTTCACACTGGGTGAGGCCGCGCGCGTCGATCTCGAATCCTTCGATGTGATTCTTTTGCGGCAAGACCCGCCGTTCGATCTCGCCTATATCACCACCACGCATTTTCTCGAACGCATCCATCCCAAAACGCTCGTCGTCAACAATCCGGCCAGCGTGCGCAATGCGCCGGAAAAGATTTTCGTGATGGAGTTCGCGGACCTGATGCCGCCGACGCTGATCTCGCGCGACAAGGACGAGATCAACGCTTTCCGCGCCGAGCATGGCGACGTGGTGATGAAGCCGTTGTACGGTCACGGCGGCGCTGCTGTGTTTCGCATCACGCCGAATGACATGAATTTCGGGTCGCTCTACGACATGTTCTCGGTGACGTTCCGCGAGCCGTGGGTGATCCAGCGCTTCCTTCCCGAGGTCAAACACGGCGACAAGCGCATCATCCTTGTCGATGGCGAGTTTGCAGGTGCGGTGAATCGCGTGCCCGCGCCGGACGATCTGCGCTCCAACATGGTGCGCGGCGGCGCCGCGCAATCCACCGACCTCTCGCCGCGCGAGCGTGAAATCTGCGCCCGGCTGGGACCGGCATTGCGCGAACGCGGGCTGCTGTTCGTCGGCATTGACGTGATCGACGGACATCTCACGGAAATCAACGTCACCTCGCCGACCGGCATCCGGGCGATTGCCCGGCTCGGCGGCCCTGATGTTGCGGCCATGATCTGGGATGCAATCGCCGCCAAACGGGCATAGCTCCTCCCGCCTCGCCCGGCTTAATCAATTGCTGACCACCTTCTGCCAATCTCCCCGCTGGAGGAGTGCGCCGCCGCAGGATACGCGGTATGCGTGCACCGAAACGGGCTTACTCATGGCAATTGAAGTCTTCAACGGCACGTCGATTCCGCGCGAACTCACCACCGCCGCGATGGAATTCCTCTGGGTAAAATGGAAAACCCTCCACGATACCAATGACTTGACGTTGCAGCGCCTGACCGAGGAATGCAGCTATCAGCTGCGCTCCAACTCGATCCACCTCCTGAGTGTGAACGACGACTTCGTCTATATGTATGTCGGCGAAGCGATGCAGGCGAATGCCGGGGAAAGCCTCGCGGGCACCCTGCTGTCGCAGCAAATCAACCCGCTCAAACGCGAATTCAGCGATGTGTACCGGCAGGTCGCCAAGCGCCTGACGCCCGCTTTCGTGCGCTTCACCGCGACATGGTCGCAAAGCGGCCAGCTCTGGCAGCGGCTTGTGCTGCCGATCCGGGTGACCGATGGCACCGTCGTCCTTGTGGTCTATTCGGAGCTGATCAATCACCAGACAGAGATTTACGATCATCTGTTCCGCACCGCGCCAGACGCGATGATTATCGCCTGCCCGATCACCAACGACGCCGGTCACGCCACCGACGGCTGGGTTCTGATGATGAACGACCGCGCGCGGCAATTGCTGCGTTTCGACGGCACCATCGGCAACCTGCGGCTGACACAGTTGCCGCAATTTGCAGGCGTCGATCTCTGGGGCCGGCTTTACGCGCCGAAATCCGCAGCAGCAGCAACGCCTGTGACCACCGCGGACTTCGATGTCGAGATCATGCGTTTTCCGCATGTGTTCGGGCTTCGCATTTCGCCCAAGGCCGATGCCGGAGACGCAACGCTGGTTCCGGACAGCATGGCATCCGGCATTCATCAGCGCGCCTGATTCTTCGAAACATCCAATTTGGATCACCGGCGCGTCCGCGCGTTCCGGCACGCAGAACCGTTCCAGCTGCGCGCGCTTGCCAGCCCGCGAGAACGAGCCGCATAATCGCTCTCGTGACGACAAGCGACTAACAACAAAATTCAACGGAGGAACGCATGACGATCGATGTTTCGCGACGATCTCTCCTTGCTCTCGGTGCAGGACTTGGCGCCGGACTTGCCGCAACAACCATGAGCGGCGGCGCGCTCGCGCGCGCCCCGAAACTCGGCACGCAGGCTCCCTACTTTCATCGCTTCGCGCTCGGCAATGCCGAAGTCACAGTCGTATCCGACGGGCCGCTGCCGCTCGGCGATCCTTCGGGCACGTTCCTCGGCGTGCCGAAGGAAGACGTGCGCAAGATGCTGACCGACAATTTCCTCAGCCCCAGCAACGTCATTCTCGAGCAGAACGCGCCGATCGTGAATTTTGGCGACAGGCTGGTTCTGTTCGATACCGGCATGGGCACCTCGAAACTGTTTGGACCGACCACCGGACGCTTGCAGAAGAGCATCAACGAAGCCGGACTGAAGCGTGAAGATGTCGACGCCATCGTCTGCTCGCATGCGCATATCGATCATATCGGCGGCATCGTCGATGAAGGCGGCAAGCCGCTGTTTCCGAATGCGCAGGTCTATATCAGCCAGGCCGATCTGGAGTTCTGGACCGACGAAAAGAAACTGGATGGACCGCTCAAGGATTTCATCATCCACGCCCGCAAGAATCTGATGCCGGTGCGCGACCGCATCGTGTTCTTCAAGGACGGTGAGCAATTCCTGCCCGGCATCACCGCGATCGCGGCACCGGGACATACCTTCGGCCACCACATGTTCATGATCGAGTCGGACGGAAAGTCGTTCGCCTTCCTCGGCGACCTGACTCACCATCAGGTGCTGCTGCTGGAACGGCCGCGGATGGAATTCGCCTACGACTCCGATCCGAAAATGTCGGCCGCGACCCGCGTGAAAATGCTCGACATGCTCGCGGCCAACAAGACTGCCGTGATGTCCTACCACTTCCCGTGGCCGGGCTATGGCCATGTGGTGAAGGCTGGCGACGGCTTCCGCTACATCGCCGAACCGATGGTGATGAACCTCTAGCGCAGGCGGTCCCGAAAGGTGCAACCGGCTTTCGGGGGCAGACCATGCCCAACTAACAAAAGGCGGTGGCGGGCTTTACCCGCTACCGCCTTTCCGTTGAGCGTCGCACATCCAGAATGTTCCCTAAATGTTCTTGCGCTGGCAAAAGTTCCTGCTAGGCTCGTGGCGGGGGCGAGGGAGCAATGGTTCAGCGCGTTTCCACGGTGGCGTTTGAGGGGATCGAAGCCCGCGCGGTGGACGTGCAGGTTCAGGTCGCACCCGGTTTGCCCGCTTTCAATATCGTCGGCCTGCCCGACAAAGCCGTCTCCGAGGCCCGCGAGCGGGTCCGATCCGCACTAATTGCGTCGGGCCTGGCGCTCCCCGCCCGGCGAATCACCGTCAATCTCGCACCTGCCGATCTGCCGAAAGAAGGCAGTCACTACGATCTCCCCATCGCGCTCGGGCTGATGGCCGCCATCGGTGCCATCCCGCCCGACGCACTCAACGGATTCACGGTGCTTGGCGAACTGGGACTCGATGGCTCGATCGCCCCGGTCGCAGGCGTGCTGCCCGCAGCCATCGGCGCCAATTCTCGCGACGAGGGGCTGATTTGTCCCGCAGC
>CALRLJ020000157.1:0-8122 GCA_943368635.1 Sediminibacterium ginsengisoli
CTGGCCGCCGGTCCGATGCAGGCCGCATCGCGAACGATGCTGATTCGTCTGGCACCGAAGGACCGCATCACCCAATGCTTCGGCCTGTTCGCCCTGACCGGAAAGGTGACGTCATTTTTCGGACCGTTGCTGATCGGTCTGGTGACGGCTGCCGCCAACAGCCAGAAAGCCGGAATGGCTGTTCTGGTGCTGTTTTTTGTTGCGGGCCTGGCTCTGTTGATGCGGGTGAAGGCCGAGGCGGTTCGCGCGCGTCCTGTTTGATCAGTGCTTGAAGTGCCGGATGCCGGTAAGCACCATGGCGATGCCGTGGGCATCGGCGGCCTCGATCACTTCGTTATCGCGCATCGATCCGCCGGGTTGAACGACCGCGGTGGCGCCAGCCTCGATTGCCACCAGCAAGCCATCAGCGAACGGGAAGAACGCATCGGAGGCGACCACCGATCCCTTGGTCATCGGTGCTGAAAGCCCCAACTCCTTCGCCGCGTCTTCGGCCTTGCGCGCGGCAATGCGCGCCGAATCGACCCGGCTCATCTGTCCGGCGCCGATGCCGACGGTGGCAAGATCCTTCGCATAGATGATGGTGTTCGACTTCACGTGCTTGGCGACGCGGAAAGCAAACCGCAGATCGTTCAACTCGGCATCGGTCGGCGCGCGCTTGGTCACGGTCTTGAAGGTCATGTCATCGACCACCGCGTTGTCGCGGGTCTGCACCAGCAAGCCACCGGCCACGGTCTTGGTCAGAAGACCGGCTGCGCGCGGGTCGGGCAGGCCACCGGCCAGCAGCAGGCGCAGGTTCTTGCGCTTTGCAATGATGGCGATGGCTTCGTCGGTGGCATCGGGCGCGATGATGACTTCGGTGAAGATGCCGGCGACGGCGTTGGCAGCTTCGGCATCGAGGGTGCGGTTGAATGCAATGATTCCGCCGTAAGCTGATGTGGAGTCACAGGCGAGCGCCTTGCGATAGGCGCTGGCGAGGTCCACGCCCTCGGCGACGCCGCAGGGATTGGCGTGCTTGACGATGACGCAGGCAGCGGTGCGTTTCGCATCGAACTCCGCGATGCATTCGTAAGCCGCATCGGTGTCGTTGATGTTGTTATAAGACAATTCCTTGCCCTGAAGCTGCCGCGCGGTGGCGACGCCGGGGCGGCGATCGGGGGACTTGTAGAACGCGGCGCCCTGATGCGGGTTCTCGCCGTAGCGCAGTGCCTGAATCAGCTTGCCGCCGAAGGCGCGGAAATCCGGCGCATCGATCTTCAACTGGTTGGCGAACCAGTTCGAGATCGCGGCATCGTAAGCTGCGGTCCGGGCATAGGCTTTCTGGGCAAGGCGCTTGCGCAGCGTGAGCGTGGTCGCGCCGTTATGGGCCGCCAGTTCATCCAGCACGGCCTGATAATCGGACGCCTCGACCACGACGGCGACATCGTGATGATTCTTTGCGGCGGCGCGGATCATCGCCGGGCCGCCGATGTCGATGTTTTCGATGCAGTCGTCTTCGGACGCGCCTTTGTCCACGGTGGCTTCGAACGGGTAGAGATTGACCACCAGAAGATCGATCGGCGCAATGCCGTGATCCTTCATGCTGCGGGCGTGATCGGCATTGTCGCGGATCGCGAGCAGTCCGCCATGCACACCCGGATGCAGCGTCTTGACCCGGCCGTCCATCATTTCGGGGAAGCCTGTCAGGTCCGACACATCGCGAACCTTGAGACCGGCGTCGGCGATGGCCTTTGCGGTGCCGCCGGTGGAGACCAGCTCAACGCCGCTGTTTGACAGCGCGCGGGCAAATTCGATCAGGCCGGACTTGTCCGAAACGGAGAGGAGTGCGCGCGCGACGCGACGCGGATGGTCAGCCATGAGAAATGTCCTGGTTCGGATCGATGTTTCCCGCCGGGTAGCATGGTTTCCCGTCGGGCAGAACCTCCAATCCACCGACTTTTTGCAGGGAATTTGCCCGTTATTGCTGTGCCGTCCCGGCTTTTGCCGGACAGCCGCCGGAAGATGCCGGCTGATAGCTCTTAAAGCGGCAATTCCGGCTCGCGGCGGGCGTCGCGGCGGGCATTGGTCACGGTCGCTGACGCAGAGGAGCGGGTGAAGCTCCAGCGGACGCCCGGCGAATCCTTCCGGTTCTGCCGGATCACGATCTGGGCGGTCCGGCGCGGTCCGTCGGAGCCAGCCAGAAACACGCTGTCCTCCAGGTCGACCTTGTCGTCGAGGGCTTCGAACGTCCAGACGTCGCGGTTGGGCAGCACCAGCATCACGCCGCGCGCATCGGTCAGGCGGCTGGCCTTGACGGATGGGTGCAGATGAAACCGCAGCACATAGTCGTCGGGCTTGTTGCGGGACGACGAGCCGGATGCGTTGAGCAGCGTATCTTCGCCGTCGAGCCGGCGGCCGTCGGCGGATAGGGTCAGGCTGCGCTGATGGATGACGCCGAATTGACGCGCATAGGCATCGTGAGTGGTTGTCAGTTGAATGCCGTCATTGGCGGCTTCGCGAAACACGCTGACATTGGAAGGTCCGTTGACGATGGGCGCGCCTTGCAGCATCCGCTTCATGGCCGGCAGTTCGATGAACTGGCAGGACGATGTCTCGTGACAGATCAGAGTTGAATGCGCCGCCGTCGAGCGCGCGAACGCGCGCCAGTTGTCGCGGCCGGTTGAGGGAATTCCGCAATTGGTGACAAGGCGGCTGGTGCCGGACGACAGCTCGAACGACAGGCAGCCGGCATGGGCATCGCGACTCACCGCAGGCAGCGGCGGCGCGCCGGTGTCCATGATGATCGTCGTGGTCCCAGCGTCGAGGCGCTGGAAACCCGAATGCGGCATGCTCGACATCGGAATGCCGTGGGTGTCGTCATAGGCGAGCAATGTCGCGAGCAGACCCGACGGCGCACTGCTCATGCCGTTGAACAGCGCGAAACTGCCGTCGCCATGCCGGAAGAAGCGCAGCATCGGCATCATGCGGTCGATGGCATTCAGCAGCGCCGGCGGCGGTGCAATGTTGCGCGCCGTGAAGGTCTGACGCAGCGGCAACAGATCGGGCAGCAGCTCGATCAGCGCGCCGGGATTGCGCGAGATATGCCCGCCATCGGGAAGCAACTGCCGCTGCAATTCGTCGGAGAGTTTTCGCGACGCTGTGCGGATGTGCTTGGCCTGATTGGCAAGACAGAGAGAAGCGTAGCACAGCGCGATCAGCACCTGCAGGCGCGGCACGCCGTCGGGAATGTCGACCATTGTGTAGCGCAGATAGCGAATCTCACGCGTCAGGCTGCGCAGGAAGCGGCGGTAGAATTTTCCATCGGCGTCGTTCAGCACCAATGGCGCCTGCGACAGCAGCGAGATCACGCGGCGCGCAAGCACGTCGGCGCGCCAGCCGGTACCGCGCTTGCGGATCGGTTTTGAAATCCAGTCGTCGATCAGCGCGCGCGCATTGGCGCGGGTGATGGCTGAATCCGCCGCGCGCAGATGGCGCAGCCAGCCGAAGCCGAGCAGATGGGCTTCCCAATCTTCCGACGGCGGATCGAGTTCGAAAATCGAGCGTCCGTGCGAGGTGACGATCTTGCCGGCGAAAACAAAGCGCCCGGCATAGATTTCGGAGGCGCGGGTGGCATCGACGGTGCGAAGATCGTTCGGTGCGATCAGCAGCCGGTCTGTGCGGCCGGGCCAGAATCGCGACAACGCAACCGAGTGCCCGCTGGCGCGCGCGAGCACGTTCCGCGCGGCGCGGCCGATCAGAAGAGACGAGATACGTCGTCGGTAAGCGACCGCCACGTGCGCCCTGTCCTGATCGCGCTGGTGGAATCGGAAATTGCCCCGCCACCGAACGCGATTGTTCCCCATTAACCGGAGCATTCCTCCCCGAAACCCACGCGAAACACGCACGCGCCACGCTGTGAGGGAATCTCCGTGCACACTTGTAGTCCGGAAATGCCCATAAGACACCCCCACGGACTTAATCCGGGAAAGCTAAAGCATATCCATCGGTGCGTGCATGATGCGCCGGACGCGACGGGCCGTTGTGCCGCGAATCAGTTGCGCGCCAGATCGGGGCTGGGTCAGGATTTGATCAGGCGAGCGGCGTAAAAGCCGTCGAGGCCGCCGAGGCGCGAATCGCCATGGGCGAGATGCGACGGAAGCGTGCGAATATCGCCGTCGGGGGTGAGAATCTCGTCCAGCCCCGCCACCTCGTCCCGGCCAACCGGCATGCGGCGCATGCCCGATTCGGTGCTGAGAAGGTCCGCGATGGCCTGTTCGCCCTCCTCAGGCTCCAGCGAGCAGGTGCAGTAGACCAGAGTACCGCCCGGCTTCAGCAGCGTGGCGGCTTTTTGCAGCAGCCGCCGTTGCACCGCGGCGAGCGCGCCGATGTCCGATTCCTGTTTCAGCCAGGCGACATCGGGATGACGCCGGATCGTGCCGGTCGCCGCACACGGCGCATCGATCAGCACGCCGTCGAAGGTTTCGCCGGGCGGCTGCCATTCGGTGGCGTCGGCCACGGCGGTTTCGGCTTCGAGCGATAGCCGCGCCAGATTTTCACGCAGCCGCGCGATGCGATTCGGCGAACGGTCGACCGCGGTCACCCGCGCGCCTGCATGGACGAGTTGCGCGGTCTTGCCGCCGGGCGCGGCACACAGATCGACGATGGACTTGTCTTTAATGTCACCGAACAGCCGGGCCGGCATCGCAGCCGCTGCGTCCTGCACCCACCATTCGCCCTCGTTGAAACCGGGAAGCATGGTGACCGATCCATGCAGCAGCGTCCGCACCGTGCCTGTCGCCAGCGCTTCGCCATGCAGGCGGGTCGCCCAGCTGTCCGGATCGGATTTGACGGTGAGATCGAGCGCGGGTTCGACGCTGATGGCGGCGGCCATCGCGCGCGCCGCGTCTTCGCCATAGGTCGCGATCCAGCGCGCCGTCAGCCAAGGCGGCAGATCGAGCATTTGCGACTTGACCTCGTCGATCAATGGCTGGCCTTCGCGCGCGCAACGTCGCAGCACGGCGTTGACCAGGCCGGCATATTTCGCAGCCCGGCGATCCGCTTGCACCAGCCGCACCGACAAATCGACCGCGGCGTGATCCGGAACGTCCATCCACAGAATTTGCGCAGCACCGATCAGCAGCGCGCTTTGCGCGCGCGGAGCATCGCTCGGAATTCCGCGATCGAGCAAACGCGACAGGACATGGCCGAGCGTGCCCAGCCGCCGCAGGATGGTCGCGACCAGCCGGCGCATCAGCGCGCGGTCGCGGTCGGCAAGCGTTTTCAATCCGGGATGGGCGCCGACGCCATCGAGCTGATCGTCGAGCATGCGGTGCTTGTGCAACACGCCGTCGAGAATATCGGCTGCGATCCTGCGCGCTGCGAGGCCGGGCACCTCGGTGGGCGGGACAAATCTCGAAGGCTTCATGCGGCAAAAAACATTCGCTGGCGGGACAAACGCGACGGACGTCGCACAGGAGAGGATGTCGTGGCACGGGAATATGCCAAATGTAAGAATTGTGTCGTGTCTGAATCGTCTTGTCTAAAACATCGCAGGACATGTAAGCCACTTCGCAACCAAACCGGCAGGCAATCTGCCTGCCGGCGTGATACGGCGCATCCCACGGGGCCTTGATTGAAAGCCGCGCCTGTCTAGATTTGAATTTCGGCTCTGACCATCCGGGAGTGTCAGCCATGTCACATGACCCATCGCATCCCCATCCTGTCGACGCCGATACGATTGCCGTGCGCAAGCCGCTGTCGCCGCAGGCCCAGCGTGCGCTGGCCGAGGCCGAAGAGCGGCGATCCAGGGCCGCGCAGGACACGCCGCAAGCCGCAAAGGAGGTTCAGGGTCCGAAAGGGCTGGAGCCGACCCGCTACGGCGACTGGGAGCACAAGGGACTGTGTTCCGACTTCTAGCCTTACGTACGAATACGGATGAGCTGGATCGCTGTTGCCTCTGAGGCTGTTTCGGTCCTATTCTAGGGATATGTTCCTAGATCGATCTTTCCGCCACCTGCCCAACTCTGCGTTTCGCGGCTCGTCGTCCCGGAGCAGCATGCCGCTCTGGCTGTTCGGCCCGGTTTTCGTCGTCGGCCTTGCGGCGGGAACTCTGATCCCGCTGCGGGATCGGTTGTCGCCAAACCCGCTCCCGGTGAAAGCGTCCGCCACATCGTCCGCCCAGCCGGATCAGGCACGGCAGCCCGCCCCGGCGACATGGACCCGCGACGGCAATTCCGCCCTGCGCCATTCCGTCGATGTTGTGCGTGTGATCGATGGCGATACGTTCGAGGCGCGGGTGCATCTGTGGCCGGGACTGGACATGGCCACGCGAGTCCGGCTGCGCGGCATCGATGCGCCGGAGATGAAGAGCGCCTGCGCGGACGAATTGCGCATGGCGCAGGCCGCGACCGATGCGCTGAACGTGTTGCTTGCGGAGGGCGACGTGGCGATTTTCAATATCGGTCCCGACAAATACAACGGCCGGGTGGTTGCGGATGCGGCCACACCGCGCACGCCAAGCGTTTCATCCGCGCTGCTCGCGGCGGGTCATGCGCGGCCCTATCAGGGCGGCAAGCGCGGCGGCTGGTGCGGAGCTGCGATACAACGCTGATGGAATCAAAAAAGCCGCGTCATGACGCGGCTTTTCGCATTTCCGAACAACTGAATCTCAGCGCGAGGTAACCACCACCGGCGTGCCGACTTCGACGCGATTGAACAGATCCGAGATGTCCTGATTGTACATGCGCACGCAGCCGTAGGAGACATAGCCGCCGACCGAGTTGGGCCGGTTGGTGCCGTGAATGGCATATTCGCCGCCGGCCAACGTCATCGCAGCAACGCCCATTGGATTGGACGGCGAGCCGCCGGCAATGACATCGGGAATGTTCGGGTTGTCGCGCTTCACATCCGCAGGCGGTGACCATGCGGGCTGGCGGTATTTGCCGTCGATGCGCGTGGCACCGGCCCATTGCTTGCCGGCCTTGCCGACGCCGACCGGATAACGCAACGCGCGTCCTTCGCCGAGCACGAGATACAGCCGGCGCTCGTTGGTTTTCACCACGATGGTTCCCGGCGCATAGCCGTGAGGAGAGGCCACCTCCGATGGTGCAGCCAGTGCGGCGGTGCCGGACAACCCAATCGCCACAAATCCAATCGCTATTGTGGCTGCCAGAGCCATCGCCAGTTTACGCAGCATCACAATCTCCCAAGATAATATTCCAAGACGGTTTTTCGGGTATCGCAGGCATCCGGGTCACGGAACCCATCGTCGCATTCGTTACGGTCGGCCAGTCTGGGGCAAAGGCTTCAACAGCCGGTTTCCACCGGGATAAAAGGCTGGCCGGACGCCGTTCCAGAAAGAAAATTCCGACCTCAAAGTAAATGCCCGGAAAACAACAGGCTCCGATAAACGAAGATTAGCCGGCGGCGGGCGCTAACAATGTTGTGAGGATGGCCCGCCCGCGCTAGATACGTTTCGCAAATGGCGCGCCGGTTAAGGACGTGAATGGCCGTGACTCCAGATACTTCTTTGAAGGCGGCGACCGATACCAGCGAACGATTTGCCTTCGGCGCAAACTGGCTTTCTTTCCTTGAGCAGTTGAGTGAGGACCGGATTCTCGAGGCCGAACGATCGGTCCGGGCTTTGACCGGACTTGAACGGCTGGACAACAAGACATTGATCGACATCGGCTCGGGCAGCGGATTGTTTTCGCTCGCCGCCCGCCGCCTCGGTGCAACCGTCCGTTCGTTTGATTACGATCCGCAGAGTGTCGCCGGCACGCAGTCGCTTAAGGACCGTTTCTTTCCCAACGATGCGTCGTGGAGTGTCGAGCGCGGTTCCGTCCTCGATCCGTCGTTTATCTCCGGTCTTGGAAAATTCGACATCGTTTTCTCGTGGGGCGTTCTGCACCACACCGGCGCCATGTATGACGCCATTCAAAACGCATCGTCGCGCGTATCGCCGGACGGCATTTTCATTTTTGCGCTGTATCGGAAGACGCGGCTTTGCGGATTCTGGACCGCAGAAAAGCGCTGGTATAGCGGCGCATCGCCGGCCGCTCAAAAGATCGCGCGCGAACTTTACATTGCGCTGTTCAGGTTGCGGTTTCTGGTCAAGCGCGAGGATTTCGCGGCCTACGTTGCCAAC
>CALRLJ020000158.1:0-8078 GCA_943368635.1 Sediminibacterium ginsengisoli
AGCGCGTGAAACGGATTGCCCGGATTGATGATTGCCCACGGCCAGATCAAACCCATCACGAGATAGCCAAGCAGCACGCCGGGCAGCAAAACGTAGAGAACATGGCCGAGCCGACGCGCCGCTTCGCGTATGCCGTATTCGCGGATGTCCGAAATCCAGATCGGCATAAATCCGATCACGGCATAGACAAGCGCCAGTCCGCCCAGAATGCGTGAGCCGACAGACAGACCTGCGCCGAGTCCGATGATCAGGATCGTGTGCGGCGTCGGCGCTGGATATTCCTGCGCAAGCCGCACCAGCCCAAGCATCAGGATCACCATCGCCACGGCGAAGGGCGCGTCCTTCGGGTTCATGAACATGTGCCCGTAGAATGTTGGGCAGAGGGCAAGGAGCGCGATTGCAGCGAGACCGGCCACGGGGCCACCGATGCGCCGCGCGAGCCGCCACGTCACGCCGAGGCCGATCAGGCCGACGATGGCGCCCAGCAGCCGCCGCGTCTCGAACAGTTCAAGCGGCACGATCTTGTGCAGCAGCGCGGCCGCCATGTCGAAGCCGCCGCCATACATGTAGAGGTTGGCGAACGACAGCGCGCTGGTATCGGTGAAGCCGCTGCCGAACATCTTCAGAAGCAGATCGGCATATTCCGCGTGGGTGTAGTCGTCCCAGCCGAGGCCGTAGTCCTTGAACGTCAGGCTGGCGACGACCGCAACAACGGCCAGCACAGCGAGCGCCAGATCGTCGCACGTCTGCTTGATCGATCGCCCGGCAGGCGTGTCGAGGGCCGATGTTGTAATGGATGACATCTCAGCTACTGGATCCGGCGTTCCCGCGCCTGCGTTCTTCCCGTCAGGCGTTTCCGGGAACTATGTATCGCAGTTCGGTGTTTAGGTAATTGCCAATTGTGGCGCATTTTCTCTAATTGCAATGCAACATTGCGGTCAGGGTAAAGCTACAACCACGTTCTGAACGCTCTTTTTGCACGCTGGCAGATTAGGCTCCCGAACCTGAACGAGGGCTGACCACTGGGCATTTCGTTGAGGCTTGCTCAATTACCGATTGGTAATACGCCTGCGATGAAACTATTATGGAACTCTATTCGTTGAGTCCGCTGGCGCGGGTTTGGAGCTTGTAATGATTGCGCTATTGATCGGCGGAACGGTCGTTCTGTGCATCGGCCTGCTGACGGTCGTTTTCGGGATTCCAATCAAGGAATTCAGCTTCGGCAACACGATGATCCTGTCCGGGGCGGTCGTATCCTGCACCGGGCTGGTTCTGGTCGGGTTGTATTTCGTCGGTCGCGAATTCAGGAGCCTGGCAGCCCGCCTTGAAACCGGGGTTCCATCGCCTGTCCTATTGCCGCGCGAGGCCGCAGCTGAGACCCCGGCTATTCGTCCGGCGCGAAGCCTGCCAGAGCCGCCGGCAGTTCCCCGTTCGTCGCCGGCGAGGTCCGCCCGTGAAGACACGCTGTTTACCCGCGATCAGCCGTCCGAGTTGCACCGCGACCATGAAGATTTCGCAATCGATGATGCCCAGGATCGCAGTCACGTGCCGTCGGAGGCTGCTGCCTGGGAAGATCATCCGGTCAGCCGTACCCGCAATCCGGCGCCGCCCACGGAGTCACTCGAGCCTCCCGTCGAAACCGCTCCGCGTCAGCGGCGCAACATCATGTTTTCATCGCACCGGCGCGACAAGGACCGCGAGTTGACGCCCCACGACGCGTCATCGCCGCCGGACGAAAGTCTGCATCGTGCTGCTGCGGAAGACGTTGAGCGTGGCGACACTGAAACCAAGTCACCGGATCGTTTTGATAGCGCGTGGCCCCAGTCCGGCAGGGCCCGGCAGGATGCATCCGCGTTTCGAAATGGCCGGATGACATCGCCAGCCGCTGATTCCGATGGTGACGCGCCTGAACCGGTTCGCGAACGTTTCCAGCCGCCAAGGCGCGCCGATGCGTCGTCGGTGACAATCGTGAAATCGGGTGTGGTCGATTCGATGGCGTATTCGCTGTATTCCGATGGCTCGATCGAGGCGCAGATGCCCGAAGGCATGGTGCGGTTTGCGTCCATCGATGAATTGCGTGCGCATCTGGATCAGCGCAGCTAGCCGGGAAGGGTGAGCCTTGAGGCTGCGCGGCGGCGGTTTCAAATAAAGCGCGGCTTTATTTCAGGTTTCCTTGTCAGATCGTTGGCATTTCTTCCATACTCTCCAAGTCTTCCGTACTTTAAGTCTTCCGTACTTTCAGAGTATAGATAATCTGGAAGTCGCTATCCGGCGTCCGTTTGCTTGGATTGGCTGGTTTTCATCTGTGCGTCCGGTTGCGTATTGGAAGACTTCCTGGAAAACATCACCATGAACGAGACTGCCCCCAAGGGATTTGTCGATCTGACCGCGTCGATCGTCTCAGCCTATGTCAGCAACAACGCGACAACGGCTGCCGAAATTCCGGCCTTAATCAGCCAGATTCATGCGGCGCTGGTGCGGGTCTCGACCGGTGGTACCGAGGCTGCGGCCGAGCCGGCCAAGCCAGCGGTCTCGGTCAAGAAATCGATGACTGCCGATTACCTCGTGTGTCTGGAGGACGGGAAGCGCTTCAAGTCGCTGAAACGGCACCTGCGGACGCAATACAACATGAGCCCGGAGCAATATCGCGAGAAATGGGGCTTGCCTGCGGACTATCCGATGGTAGCCCCCAACTATGCGGTTGCCCGTTCGCAACTCGCCAAAAAGATGGGTTTGGGCCAGCAGCGCCGTCGCCGAAAATAACCGGTCTGGAAAAACAGGCCTGAAAAACAGCAGGCTTGCAACCACCTAGGAATAATTCCACATTTGGGAGATGTCTGGCAGGCGAGCCCGACAACGCCATGATTTTTCCTGAAGGATCGCAGTCCGCCGGTTGCATTGTCGCTAGATACTAGGTATAAATTCCTAGTTGAGTGACCGGTGGAGACATCCGATGAAGCGACAGCAAGCCCGTTCTCCCGGTTCCGGCAAAATCCGCCAACAGACAGCGCAAGCTTCCGGCAACGAGGTTGGCGCGTTCCGTGCGCAACACCTCGATCTGTCGATGCGCGATCTCATGACGGAAACCGGTGTGGTGCAGGTCATCGTCAACGACAGCGAAAGCCCGCTGGCATGGCTGGCGCGCCGCAAAGGCCGCGACGGCCGCGCCATGATCGGATCTGACCAGTTCATCGCGGGTGAGCGGTTGCGCGCGGATTTCACACGTGGACACCTGACGCCGCGTGTCACGTCGAGCTGGACAGGCATCGGGCGAACGCCGGGATCCGGCGGTAGCGGTGAAATGACCGACCTGATTGTCGCGTCGCGTCAGCGCGTTCGCATGGCGCTCGAAGCCTGCGGCCCGGAATTTTCGGGTCTGCTGCTCGATATATGCTGTTTCCTGCGCGGCCTGGAGGACGTGGAACGCGAGCGCGGCTGGCCGTCCCGGTCGGCGAAAGTGGTATTGCAACTGGCGCTCGACCGGCTGGCGCGTCATTACGGACTGCGCAGCGATGCCTATGGCGCAAGCGCCTCCATCAGAACCTGGCTTGCGGCGGATGCAGCCTTCACGCCGTGAGGTTCAGGATGCGAATGTCAGAATCAGACCACTAGCGTTTCGCGCGCGTCGTTTTTAATACGCTCCACCATGGCCCGCAGACCATTGGATCGCTGCGGGGTCAGATGTTCGCGGAATCCGAACTCGTTGAAGATGGCGATCGGATCGGCGTCCAAAATCTCCTGCGGTGTCTTTCCGGACTGGATTGTCAGCAGGATCGCAATCAGCCCGCGCACGATATGGGCGTCGCTGTCGCCCTTGAAATTCAGCACTGGCTGGCCGGTACTTCGGTCGGTGGTGCGCGACAGCCAGACCTGACTGGCGCAGCCCTGAACCTTGTTTTCGGTGGAATGCTCGGCATCGGACATCGGGGCCAGCGTGCGGCCGAGTTCGATGACATAGCGGTAACGGTCGTCCCACTCATCGAGCAGTTCGAAATTATCCCTGATCTCGTCGATGGTGGTCATGGGCGCCGCAAACTCACGTCAAAGGTCTTGTGCCAAAGGTCTTGTAATAACGGTCTTGGCACGAGGCTTATATGAGATCGCGGAGCGTCGATAGCCATAAGTTCCGAGCCTTTCCGGCCCGAAATATCGCCTATTTTGGACGGCCCTTAGGGCGGTGAGATCGCTTCCAGCGCCGGCTGCTGCCAGTCGATGGCGAGATCGTCCTGCGTCAATGTCTGATGTGCGATCACGACGGCATCGGGGTCGCTTGGATCGCGATCATCCGGTGTGCCGATTGAGCCGGTATGGTCCGGTGCCTTTTTGTTGGCCTTGTCGGTGGAATCGGGCGTTTTCTTTTCGCCCTTCTCGGCCTTGTCCGTGATGAACTGATAAACCTTTTTGGCGCCCGACTGCGCGCGTTCGCCGATCACGGTCGCGGCTTGTCCGCCTACGGTACAGGCCGCCGGCTGCCGGTTGCAGAACTGGCTCATATCGGACATCGCCGCGGTGGCCGCCGAAATAGCTTCCGACGCGCCGATCTGCGGACCGGTGTCCGGATTGGATGACTTGTCGGTCGGCAGCAGCACGAGCACCAGCCCCAGCCAGAACGCCATGCGAAGAAGGAAGAACATCTCACACCCCGTCGGTCGCTTTCACCGGAGTTGCCTCATCGAAATGAAGCGCTCCGCCCCGTTGCGATTGATCTCGCAATCGGTGTCTGTCGTATCAGGTGCGGATAAATCTCCGGTTTTTGTGCTGTGTAAAATTTGAATGGTTTGATTTGGCGTAAATTTTCAATTGATACGGTGAAATTTCGCTTTGAATGCCGCGGATATGCCAATGAACCGGTCATCGACCGTGCACGATTTCGAAACCATAACGCGGCGGTTTGGAAACTTCGCATTCACCATTCCGGCCGAATGAAATCGCGGATTTCGCGTGAAACAGCGCATCAGGCCGGCGTAATCCGCAATCGGATGCGCGCCTTAGCGTTCGCTTAAGTTCACTCTGACACCATCGGCCAAACGAAAAACGGGGGCGTTCCGGCAGTCGAATTGATAGCCGGCCGAGCGGTGAGAACAACGTGAGATTGTCCGATACCATACGCGATCATCTGGACTCGCTGCTGCATCCATCGGCGCGGCAGGACTTGATGACGAAAGCCCGTCACCGCGCCTTTATCGGCCCCCGGCTTCTGGGCGGTCTTGCCGTGCTTGCTTCGCTGCCGCTCTATCTTGCAATTCGCGGAGCGCCGCAAGAAGTCGAGGTCATGGTGTTCGCGTGGCTGATCGCGCCGATCCTCGTCTCCTATTATCTGTCGCGCACCGGCCATTATGTCCGCGCGCATATATTGTCATCGACAGCGCTTGCCGCAGTGGTCATGGCAGTGTGTATCAGTACCGGTGGAATCTCGTCATTTGCGGCGATCTGGCTGGTCGCTGTCCCGCTCGACGCGGCGCTCTCGGCTTCACGTCGTGCTGTCGCTATCGCGGTTGTGCTGGCGCTTGGTTGTGCGCTGGGCTTGGTCATGATCGAGGCGTTCGGAGCTTTACCGGTTTCGCGGATTCCTGTGTCATACAGCTCGCTGTTCGAGGCGCTGGGCATTGCAACCGCAACGATTTACGCATCGGCTCTTGCGTTCAGCGCTGAATCGCTCGCTCAAATGAGCAGAAAGCTGCTGACGGTCGAGGAAGAGCGTTATCGCTTGCTTGCGCATAACATCAGCGATGTGATTTCCCGGCACAGCCGCAACGGCGCCATCCGGTTCATTTCGCCCGCCGCTGAGGGATTGCTTGGTACGCCAGCGGCACTGTTGCTGGAGCACGGCCTGTTCGACCGCGTTCATGTGGCGGACCGGCCTGCTTATCTGACCGCGCTCTCTGAGGCTGCACGCAGCGGCGACGAGCGCAGTGTCGAATTTCGTGTAAGACGGGATTTTGCGCGAGGTTCCGATCACGATCGCACACCCGCGGCTGAATTCATCTGGATTGAAATGCGGTGCCGGCCGATCGATACGACATCGCAGTCGCTTGCCGGGCCAGACGTTGACGTCGTGACTGTGATGCGCGATGTGACCGGGCGCAAACTCCAGGAGCAGGCGCTTGAGACAGCGCATATGGAAGCGGAGCGCGCCGGTGCGTCCAAGTCGCAGTTCCTTGCCACGATGAGCCATGAATTGCGCACGCCGCTGAACGCCATCATCGGGTTTTCGGAGATGATTGCCCGCGAAAAGGAAATGATGCTCGATGCCGCACGCCGGCAGGAGTATGCGCAGCTGATCAACGAATCCGGATTGCATCTGCTGTCGGTGGTCAACGGCATTCTCGACATGTCGAAGATGGAGAGCGGCAATTTCGAGATTCTTCCCGAATTGTTCTCGCCGCGCGAATCCCTGGTCAGCTGTTGCAACCTGATGGTTCTGAAGGCCCGTGAAAACGGCATCGATCTTGTCACGCGTGCGCCGATTGATTTGCCGCAAATCACCGGGGATGCGCGCGCCTTCAAGCAAATGATTCTGAACTTGCTGTCCAACGCGATCAAATTCTCCGAGCGCGGCGGCACCGTCACCGTCAGCGCCGGCGTTGAGGGATCGCGTCTGCTGGTTCGTGTGATCGACAGCGGGGTCGGAATCAGCGCCGAAGATTTGAAGCGGATCGGCGACCCGTTCTTTCAGGCTGGAAAGACCTATCAGCGCCGCCACGAAGGTACCGGACTTGGACTCTCCATCGTCAAGAGCCTGGTTGCGATGCATGGCGGCGAGATGACGGTTCAAAGCCAGATCGACGTCGGCACCACCGTGACTGTTGCATTGCCTATGGTGTTTACGCCGCCAGTCGAGAAACCCAGCAATATTGCCACGCTCGCGCCAACGCGCGCCGAAACCCAAGATTATCAGGTGAAGAAACGTGCCTAGACAGATCGCAGAAGACGACGAGAAACCCCGCCGCCGCCGACGTGCGGCCTCTGTCGCGGTTGAGGCCGAGCCTGAACGTGGCCTCATCCTGCGCGTGATGCTTCACAGCCCGAAGGATACGCTGGCGGCAGCAACGGCACTCGCGGCCGTTATCGCGATCGTCACTAACGCAATGTTTTTGCAGGCTGGCCGTCATCCGTCGCCGATGTTCAGCACCGCTGCGGTGTCTTCGCTGCCCGTCGTTGCACCATCGCACGCGCCGTTGCCACGGGTTCGCCCGCCAGAGGCGGAAACGCGCGAACCGGTGGCTGCTCCTGCACCAACTAAGCCCGCAGTCGCATCCGCTCCACCGCGGCCTCCGGCGGCTGTTCACGCGGCGAAGAGCGATCCGGTCGGTGATCTTATCGTTTCGACGCGACGTATCGCCGCCGTCCAACGCGCGTTGACCGAGTATGGCTATGGTCAGCTTAAGTCGACCGGCGTTGTCGGGACTGACACGCAGGCTGCGATCCAGAAATTCGAACGGGATCGCAAGATGCCGATCACAGGCCAGTTGTCCGATCGCCTGATCCGGGATCTAACGGTCTTGACCGGCCGGCCGATTGAGTAAGCGGCCCAGTGGAGTGGATTTGACATTCGCGCCCCGCCGGCAGCGGGCCTCAAAGCGAATGTCAAATCCAAAACCCCACTAGAGACTTATATTTCCTAGTGGTCCTTTGATTCTAACATTCGCAGGAATGTCTGCGGAAACAGGATGCGAATGTCAGAATCGGACCACTAGTTACGCGGCCAAAACCACCACTGGATGCTCTGGCGCGCACGATGTCCTTCCTTATGCGGAGGGAGCGTCAATCCGCGCCAGAATCCGAGGAGCAGGAACAGGCATAGCGCCGCCCCGAGGATGTAAGGTAACACGTCAGGAATGGCTGCAAGCATCGGGGTTCCCGAATCTGGTAGCACTTCCTCTTGGTCTTCCTATGTACCCGATCGGTTCAACCTGATGTCTCGCCTCAAGTCTTCGATCTGGGTTGCGGGCTATCTGCGGCGGTGCCAGGGCGAGGGCATGTTCGGTGCGATCCGACGCCGTGGGGCGGAAGAGGCGGGCGCGGTATTCGTAAAAGTCGCTCTTATGGACGGCACGGCGAGGCTGTTCGTTCCGGCT
>CALRLJ020000159.1:0-8005 GCA_943368635.1 Sediminibacterium ginsengisoli
CGTCGAACCGCCTTGTTCCTGTGCCGCAAAAGCGGACTAACCGTTTGGCAAAGGCGTGCAAATAGGGTGCCGCTACGGTAACACCGACGTCGGGTTTTCCCGGCCATATCAAGGAATTGCCGCTTATTGACGTAAGCCTGTTTTACAGGGTGCACCGCCCTTTTTTGGCACGCAGCTTAAGTCGAAATAGCGCAACGGGCGCTAACGAAAGACCGAAGTTGTCCACAGCCTTATTGACGGATTATCGGCTTGTCTCGGCAATGACCCCGAAGCACCAAATCTAAGAATGGCGTTCTTCAATGTTTGTGAAGCGGCAACATTCAACACGGGCGCGCGAATGGCTTCGTATGCACCTGGCAGTGGAAATCGAAATTGGAAATGAATGCAGTCAGCCGCGCGATCGCACAAATAAACCTGAACGTCGAACACTCCGACATCTTTGCGGCAAGCAACTTGATCTTCTCCACTCGAACATGGCCGCGAAATCTGCTAGTATGATTTTTGGCAGGGCGGCGCATTAAGCGCGGGCTTGCGCAACGAGGCTACTATGAAGACGAGTTTTCCTGACGCGTCGGACGTGGTGAGACACACCGTTGGACGCGTGAATTCTCCGCAGTGTCTGAACCAATTTACCCACGTCTCCGACGAGGCACAGCTCGAAATACTACGGAAAAGTCGGGTTTGCGCCGTCCAGCAAACGGTCGGGTTTTCCCCTTTTCATAAAGTGAGTTCCATGGGGCCCGGCGGGCAGGCGTGCGCCTAGAGACTCGCGCGCAAATTCGACCCGATAGTCGCAGCTCCAGTCTCTGGGCAAGATAGAGAATATCGGAAAAGCCCGCCTGAAAGCAGCGATAAGCACACTCGTCTCGCCACATCAGAAGATTTTATAATGGCTGGCTGGCGGCGCAGTGCTGATCGCACCCGTCTCCGTCAGAAATCCCTGCTAACAGGGAATTTTACAGGGAAAACAACCGTTTCAGCGCGGCTTTGCCCTCAAGGGAGTTCAAAAATCGCTGCATCGCAGGGCTTTCACCGCATATTCCCTAGCAACAATAGCAGGGAATTTCGGCCCGGTAACAGGGATGCCCTGGCCCGTATCAGGGATCGGTGTATAGATTTACAGACTTCATTCTGTCTTAAGCGGATCCGCCAACCTTAAGCAGCCGCGACGTTTGACGTCTTACTCGCCGACCAAACGATGTGCTCCCGAACGCGCCGCTGAAAGCTTGCCATTATATGGCAGGGGCATCCGAGTTTAAGGAGCGACGGGCCCGCTTTGCTGCCCAATTTTTACTTTGGCGACCGATTTGAGATGCGCTTCCTTCACCAATCCGTAGATCGCCGGAATCACGATCAGCGTCAGCAGCGTCGATGAGACCATGCCGCCGATCATCGGCACCGCAATGCGTTGCATGATCTCAGAGCCAGTACCTGAACTCCATAATATCGGCAGCAGCCCGGCCATGATGGCCACCACCGTCATCATCTTCGGCCGTACGCGCTCAACAGCGCCTTCCATGATCGCATCGTACAAATCGGATCGGGTCAGCGCCCGGCCCTCCCCCTCGCGCCGCACCTTGATGTCTGCCAGGGCCTGGTTGAGGTAGATCAGCATGACGACCCCGGTTTCGGCGGCCACGCCCGCCAGCGCGATGAAACCGACAACGACGGCCACCGATAAATTGAAGCCTAGCCACCACATCAGCCAGATGCCGCCGACCAGCGCGAATGGCAGCGACAACATGACGATCATCGTGTCCGTCACCGAGCGGAAGTTGAGATACAGCAGAAGGAAGATGATCAGCAACGTCACCGGCACCACGATTTTCAGGCGGGCAGTCGCACGTTCGAGATATTCGTATTGCCCGCTCCATACGACGTAGGAGCCAGATGGAAACTGAATGCTTGCCTTCACCGCCTGCTGGGCGTCTGCGACATAGCCTCCAAGATCACGGTTGCGGATGTCGACATAGATATAGGTGGCGAGTTGGCCGTTCTCGGTGCGGATCGAGGTCGGACCGCGTGAGGGAGTAACCTTGGCGACCTCGCCGAGCGGCACGGCGCCACCACCCGGCATCGGAACAAGAACATCGCTGGCGATAGCCTGCGGACTGTCGCGCAAATCGCGCGGGTATCGCATGTTGACGCTAAATCGCTGACGTCCCTCCACGGTGGTGGTCACGGTCTGCCCGCCAAGCGCGGTTCCGATGACGTCCTGAACGTCCTGAATCATGATCCCGTAGCGCGCCAATGCCGCCCGGTCCGGCGTGATATCGAGATAATATCCACCTATCCCGCGCTCCGCATAGGCCGACGACGTACCGGGTACAGTCTTTAGAACCTGCTCGATCTGCTTCGCCAGCTTGTCGATCTCGACAAGATCAGTGCCAATCACCTTAACCCCGACCGGCGTCCGGATGCCGGTCGACAGCATGTCAATGCGCGCCTTGATCGGCATGGTCCATGCATTGGAGACGCCGGGAAACTGCAACGCGCGATCCAACTCGGCGGTCAGGCTGTCGATGGTGACGCCGGGACGCCATTCCTCTTTCGGCTTCAAGTTGACGATGGTCTCGAACATTTCCGACGGCGCAGGGTCGGTCGCCGTCAACGCGCGTCCGGCCTTGCCGTAGACCGACGCCACTTCCGGAAACGACTGGATGATCCTGTCTTGGATCTGCAGAAGTTCGCCCGCCTTGGTGACGGAAATGCCGGGTAATGTCGTCGGCATGTAGAGCAGCGTGCCTTCATTCAGGTTCGGCATGAACTCGGTGCCAAGTTGCCGTGCCGGCCACACCGTCACGGCGAGTACTGCAAGCGAGGCAAGGATCACTAGCGTCTTGGCGCGCATCACTAACTTGATCACCGGCCGGTAGATCCAGATCAGGAAACGATTGATCGGATTCTTGTGTTCCGGAATGATTTTTCCGCGCACGAAGACAATCATCAGCGCGGGCACCAGCGTTATCGACAGCAGCGCAGCAGCGCCCATTGCAAACGTCTTGGTGAATGCCAGCGGGCTGAACAGGCGGCCCTCCTGCGATTCCAGCGTGAAGATCGGCATGAACGACACGGTGATGATCAGCAGACTGAAAAACAGGGCTGGTCCAACCTCGGATGCAGCTTCGATCAGGATATCAACCCGAGAACGGCCGGGTTCGGCCCGCTCCAGATGCTTGTGCGCATTCTCGATCATCACGATGGCGGCGTCGACCATGGCGCCGATGGCAATCGCGATACCACCAAGGCTCATGATGTTGGAGCCGAGACCAAGCAATTTCATCGCGCCGAACGCCATCAGCACGCCGACCGGCAACATGATGATCGCCACCAGGGCGCTGCGGACATGCAGCAGGAAAACGATGCAGACCAGCGCCACGACCACGCTCTCCTCGAGCAGTGTGTGTTTGAGCGTGGCGATGGCCGCGTTGATCAGCTCGGAACGGTCATAGACCGGAACGATCTCGACCGAAGCCGGCAGGCTGCTGGCGATCTCCTTGAAGCGCTTCTTGACGTTGTCGATGACATCGAGCGCATTGACGCCAAACCGCTGCAGGACGATTCCGCTCGCAACCTCCCCTTCTCCATTCAACTCGGTAATGCCGCGCCGCTCGTCCGGGCCCAGTTCGACACGGGCGACATCACGCAGCAGGACCGGCGTGCCGCCGCTGGTCTTCAGCACGATGTTGCCGAGATCATTGATGCCTTTCAGATAGCCCTTGCCGCGGATGACATATTCAAACTCCGAAAGTTCGACAGTGCGGCCGCCGACGTCCGCATTGCTGGCGCGGATCGCATCGCGCATCTTCTGCATCGTGATCCCGAGATCGCGCATGCGCTGCGGATTGAGGATGACGTTATACTGTTTGACGAAGCCCCCGACGCTTGCCACCTCGGCCACGCCCTCCGCCTTGGCGAGAGCGAACTTCAGATTCCAGTCCTGAATCGCGCGCGTATCCGAAAGGTTTAGTTCCTTCGACATCACCGCATATTGGTAAACCCAGCCTACACCGGTAGCGTCCGGCCCCATGGTCGGCGTCACGCCGGCCGGCAGCCGCGATGCCGCGCCGTTGAGAAATTCGAGTACGCGCGAACGCGCCCAGTAGATATCAGTGCCGTCCTCAAAGATGACGTAGACAAACGAGACGCCGAAAAACGAGAACCCTCGCACCACCTTCGATCTGGGCACGGTCAGCATCGCAGTGGTCAGCGGATACGTGACCTGATCCTCGATCACTTGCGGCGCCTGACCCGGATATTCCGTATAGACAATGACTTGCGTATCGGAGAGATCCGGAATCGCATCGAGCGGCAGATGTGCCAGAGCATAGATGCCGGCAGCCGCGGCAAAGCCGGCGCCGAAAAAAACCAGCAGCAGGTTGCGGGCCGACCATGCGATGAGGCGGGCGATCATTGCTGGGCTCCGGCGTCCGAAAAGCCTTTGAGCGCAGCCTTCAGATTGCTTTCGGCGTCGATCAGGAAATTCGCCGAGACAACGACCGGCTCACCTTCCTTGAGGCCGTCTCGCACCTCGACATAACCGTCGCCGCGACGGCCGATTTTGACCTCGCGCGGTTCAAAGCGCCCTTCTCCCTTGTCGACGAATACCGCCTGTTTGGTTCCGGTATCGAGAACGGCGCTTTCCGGGATCGTCAGGACCGGCTCAGGAGCGCCGGTATTGATGCTCGCATCCACATACATATCCGGAAGCAACGCGCCATCCGGATTGGACAATTCAATTCGCACCCGAGCGGTTCGCGTTTCCCGATTCACTTGCGGATAGATGACGCTGATCTTCCCGGTAAATTCCCGGTTTGGAAAACCGCGCGCCTTGACGATGACGGCCTGTCCGACTGCAAGCGTTCCGAGATCGCGTTCCGCAATATCGATCATCGCCCAAACGACGGACGTGTCCGCAACCCGGAACAGAACATCGCCGGGCTGCGCGCGCATCCCTTCGATGGCGTTGCGTTCAAGCACGATCCCGTCGCGGGGGGCCGACCACTCGATGGCAATCGGAACGGTGCGGTTCTTTTCCATGGCAACGATTGCAGCATCTGGGACGTCGAGATTCATGAGCCGCTGACGCGAGCCGCGACCGAACGGTCCGTCACCGCCCGTTGTTTTCGAGGTGATGGTCGCGATGTACTCGGCGGATGCTGAAGCAACCAACGGGCTATAGATTTCCATGAGCGGCTGACCCTTCACCACCTTGGTGCCGGTGGTGACATCAGCAACCTTCTGGACCCAGCTTTCCGCCCGCATTGAAATGACCGAGATGCGGCGCTCGTCGAGTTGGATCGTGCCCGGTGCCCTGATCAATGTGCGGATGACCCGCTGTGCAGCGGGCTCGGATTTCACGCCGGTGCGCTGGATTTTTCCAGGCGAGAGCTTGACCGATCCGTCGTCGCCGTCTTCGCCTTCGTAGACAGGGATATAGTTCATCCCCATCGAATCCTTTTTCGGCGTTGGCGACGTGTCCGGCAGCCCCATCGGATTGCGGTAGTATTTGATCTTTCGATCCACCGGCGCCGGTGGCATGGCCTCGGGGGCGGATGCCTCGTCAAAGCTGACGTCGGCGCCGGCGGGCACGGCTTTGTAATCACGCCCGTCCGGCGTCTTCCTTGGTGTCAGCGAGTACGACGGTTTGTCGTCCGGATCCTGATAATAGATCGGCGCGTCCATGGCCTGCGCAGCCGCGGCTGTCACGAGAGAGATGCGCGGGACTTCGGTTGCCTGATGCTGGGGACGGCCCATAATGAACCCGCCGCCCGCCGCCGCACTTACTGCGGCGACGGTTGCGATCGTCAGGATGGCGGTTCTCATTTCTGCGCCGTAATGACGAGCTTGCCTTCGACAGTACCGGTCTCGCCCTGCACTTTCGCGCCGAGCGAGAGCAACCATCGGCCCTCCATCCCGAACGTCGCCTTGAACTTGTAACTGCCCGGCTCCGCGCCCGGAGCCGGCACGATTTTAGTCGCCATCTCCTGCATGCCGTCCGGCGCCATGTCGAGACGGATCGCGAAGACAACTGCATCCGGCACCGGCTTGCCGGTCGTCTTGTTGACGAGACGGACCGCGACGGTTTTATCCGGACCGGTCTGGACGGTCTGATCGATGAGCTGAAATTCATAGTCCTTGATATCGGCGCGGGCGATGGTCGCCGAACCAGCCATGGTAATGCCGATGAGCGCTGCCCGGAGGGCGCGCGAGGTTTGCAACGTCTTCATTTTCAAGGTCCTCAATGGTCATGGTCTGCCGCAAAGCGGCATGCGTTGATCCGCGCTATCAAAAACGCGCGGCAGCAAGCGGCGTCCAAGCGCCGATCAGACCAGAATTCGAGGAGGATGCTCGGGAGGCGAGTGGGCTAAACTCTGAGGCCAGGAATCATCTTCGGGCCGTGCCATCCCGCCAGACAGGGCAGGAAACCGAAGGACGGTAAATGCCAACACGCCCGTGATAGGTGTGGTCATGCAGGCCACCATCAAAAGGCACTTTTCGCAATCGATGGGTACCGGAGCGTTCGGCGGACAGCACGGCATGTCGTTTGCCATTTCGCCCGTCGCCGCGGAAGCGGACGTGTCATCCGCCATCCCGGACATCGACACATCCGACGATGTTGTCGCGATGACGGGCCGGGACAACGGAGCCAATACCAGTCCCGCGATCATGAAGATCGCGAGCAGCCGGCGTATGGTGAGGTGACGGTCCATGGTTCGAAAATCTCATATACGCGCCGGAATTGAAAGCCTTCCGGGTTAACGACGCCGTGATCAAATTCGCCACGGTTCGTTCACAATCGCGCTGCGACAATTTGGCGTAATGCTGAAACGCCGTTCACCATAAATTGAACCTACCGTTCTGACTTGTTGTGCTGAAGCGTCGACTTGGCGCGAGGCGGACACTTCTGGCCCAGGAGGAAAAGATGCGTCATTTGGTTTTTGCAGTTACGGCGGTCGCGGCACTCGCCGGTGCAGGATCGCTCGTCAGCACGCGGGCAGACGCGATGCCGGGAGCCGGCGGACTGGGCGCATTTGTTGCACATGCACTGACCGAACAGGTGCGTCTGGTATGTCGGCGAACGTGGAATGGCTATCGCTGGGTCCGGGCCTGCTATGAAACAGGCCGATGAAGCACCAGGGTACTATTACGGCGGACCAGGAATTTACTTTGGCGGTGGCGGATTCTCCCATCATGGCGGTCACCATGGTCACCACGGCGGCCATCATGGCGGTCACCACGGCCACCACTAACGTAGGCGGCGAACTATTGCGCGGCGTGAAGTTGCGACCGTGCGGCCGGGAGGCCGCGTGCGACCAAAAAATTTGTGTCGCGGACGTTGTTCAACGTGATTTAAACAACGTCAATCCCACGCGCGTTTCTTTTTGGGCTATTGCGAAAAAAGGCCGCCACCGGGCGGCCCTTTATGTCAGTGATGATGGCGCCGGTGATGGTGCATCCGTCGATGGTGGTGGTGAGGCCTGATGTGATGATGGTGACGCCTTACGTGATGATGGTGTACCTGCTGCACTAAACTGCCTTGGTGTTCATCCGAGAGAGGCACCATCGGTGCTGCTCCAGCATTTGCAACACCAATGCCGAGGGTCAGCATTGCTCCGAAAAGTGACACAACAAGTTTTCTGCGAAACATTCCTCGTCCTTTCGGTATGCGCGAAACACAGACTCTACTCCGCGACCATCAATTTTCCTCGCACGCTCCCGTGGAGCGCCGTCAGCTTTTTTGTTGTCAAGCCGCGTCGCTCCGCGGAAGTTCAAAATCCGCTCATAGGCAAATGCCGAACAACATACATGAGGGGGAGCAGTCATGAGTGATGAAAAGCGCGTTAACAGCATGTCAAGCCGTGCCCGCCCGACTATCTGTGTTCGCTGATGTCTGTTCGCATCTGACAACCTCAACGAAACCGCTTGCCATCCCATTGCTTTTGATCACGGCAGAATACGCCGGCTCGACTGCAATCGACGTCGATCGACGGCACACCTGATT
>CALRLJ020000160.1:0-7965 GCA_943368635.1 Sediminibacterium ginsengisoli
TTGATTGCCTGATGGCTCCCGATCAGCCGTGAACGATTTTAGAAATGCCGGACGCAATGCAATGACGCCGAGAACGCTGCAACCCGCACGACCGCGAAGCCGCAGCACCATCGCGCTGGCTGTTGCGTGCGGTCTTTCGCTGGCTGCCGCAGGTGCCGCAAAAGCCGAGGATAGCGTTTTTCCAGAGGCTGCCGAGACCGCCGAGGCAGCGTCGCCTGACTTCACGGAGCCTGCGAACATCGACTGGAGCATTCTCAACACCGACCCCACCTCGATTTATGCACGGCCATCGGCCATCGATCGCAAGACGCACGCAGCATCAGGCGATGCCTGGTCGTGGAGCCGCAACGACAAACCCGACGGATCGGCCGCCGTCACCATCAAGCAGCCGATCGCACCATTCTGGGACACGCGCGTCGGCGCCGATCTCAATGTCACGACGCAGACCCCGACGACCTCGTCGGAAGTCCTGATGCAGAAAATCGAACACGACAATCAGCTTTCGCAGTCGTCCGGCAGCGCATGGGCCGCGATGACCGCGCCCGGCCTCGGCTCGATCTGGGACAAGACCGCCATCGAGGCGCGCACCGATCCCGCACAGGATCAGAGCAAGCTCGCGACCTCGTTGAGCAAGTCCATCCCGTTCGGCGGCGACCAATATTCGCTCACGCTTCAAAACGGCTACAACGTCACCCAGCAAACGCTGGTGCCGGTGTTCGGCCTCGGTACGTCATCGCGGATTTACGAAACCGACCAGACCGCCAAGCTGGGCATTGTTGAAACCGGCACCAGCTTCATCGCGGGCCAGACGCATTCAACCGCCGACGACAAGTGGCTGCGCAGGATCGGCGCAGAACAGAAACTGTTCGGCGGCGTCACCATCACCGGATCGGTCAGCCAGACGCCCGATGGCGCCCCGAACAGCAGCCTGACCGCGGGCTTCAAGACCCGCTGGTAGGTTCCGCTTAACCGGATGGCTACCATCCCCGGTTTTCCCCCTTTGTCCACGGTATGAATCGGTCTCCGCCGCAACCTTGCCGCGTTTCGGTCACGATCGACTGGACTGATATACCTCTACTCGTCGTGCGGGGGACAACCGCGCTCGCTTAACCTGCGAAACAAGGAACAGCCGATGAATGCACTTCCAGCTGAAAAGTCCGAACTGTCGGATGAAGACAAGAACCTCGCCGCTGTCACCGACGTCGAAGCCGGCATTCGCGATTACGTCCGCAAGGATGTCGCTTATCTTCGCCGCCCTGTGACAACGCCTGCGGCCGACGCACCGGCAGACACATCGGCGGATGCAGCAGTCAGCAGCGTCAACACGCTGATCCATCGCGTTGCGGGGGCCTCACTCGGTGAAATCGAAAACCTGATCACGGAGCTCGAAGGCCTGCGCACGCTGATGCACAACGAAGGCCAGCGCATTCAGCGCGAGCTGGCGGGCTACGCCCAGCTTGGCCAGACCGCAATGAAATCGACGCGCATGATCGCCGACAATCTGGCGCAGTGGAAGCGCACCGCGCCCGAGCCGCGCCAGGATTGAACGATACTCCCGCAAGGGCATGAACCTTTCACGCCCGAGCAAACTCCCTGAGACTTGCCGCCGCCCCTTCCTTGAAAAGAGCGGGCGGCGCTTTTTTACACAAACGACGGGGCCGGCCGCGAACGGCCTCAGGCCGCCGGGCGGCGCGGCGCGAACACCGAACCCATGAATGAGAACGCCAGTTCGCCGCGCTGATTGACGCCGGTGTTGTAGAAGCCGACGAAACCGAATTGCGGACGGGACTCAAGCGGCCGCATCGACGTGACCTCCGACGCGTAGGTCAGCGTATCGCCCGCCAGCACCGGCTTGATCCATTTCAGTTCGCGGAAGCCGGGCGACGGGCCTGATGTCACCGGCTTCTCGCCCCGCGCGATCAACGCCTGCGCCTCGCGCTGAAAGCTCGCCACCGTCAGCTTCATATAGACCGCGGCGACGTGCCAGCCGGATGCTGCGAGACCGCCGAAAACGGAATTGCGGCCCGCCTCCTCGTCAAGATGAAACGGCTGAGGATCGAACTTCAAGGCGAAGGCCTTGATGTTCTCCGGCGTGAACGTGAAAGATCCCAGCTCGCGGCGATCGCCGATCTTGATGTCGTCGAAATACGGCATTGCGGCGCGCCTCTTAGGTCGCTTCCACGGCATGTCGCCGCAGAACCATGATCTTGATCGTGCTCAACATAAGAACCTGCCCGGATGCATTGCGCATCTCTTGCTTGAGATGGACAAATCCGATGTCGGGCATGCTCTTCGACTCACGCGTATCGAGCACCTCGACATCCAGCATGAGGTCGTCTCCGGGCCGCAGCGGCGAGACCCACTTCACCTCTTCGACGCCCGGCGCGCCCATCGACGCGATGCCACTGATAAAGCCATCCCACGCCATGCGCATCCAGAGCGCGCACATATGCCAGCCGGAGCCGGACAGACCTTTAAGGATCGTGCGGCTGGCGGCTTCCTCATCGAGATGCATCGGCTGCGGATCGAACTCGCTGGCGAATGCGATGATATCCTCGCGAGAGACGTGATGCGGGCCAAATAAACCGAGGTGACCGGGTTTGAAGTCTTCGAATGTGCGTTTCATCATTTCAATCGCGTTGTGGATCGAGCGTAGTTTGGCCGTTATTTGGAGACACCTCAAGAGAAGCGTTTCGCCGTCGTCTTCCGTCCTTTTCGGCGATATGCGACAACCTGCACATCCGGAGCGATTCAGCCAGCTTCTGATTCGCCCCCTCTCTGACAGCTACGGGCGCTCGTTCGCCTGCCGCCATCCATCCCTGCGGTTTATCTGGAGAAAACCCATGTTTCAGTTTCAGGATCTCTTCCAGTGGGACAGGTTCATCACGCCCGCCATTATCAAAGCGTTTTACTGGCTGGTGATCGCGCTGGTGATCCTGTTCGGCATCTCTGGCGTGTTCTCCGCGCTGACGATGATGGCGATCAGCCCGTTCGGCGGCTTCATCCTGCTGCTGGCAGCACTCGCGGGCAGCGTTGTCGGAATTATTCTGTCGCGCATCACCGCCGAGTTGATCCTGATCGTGTTCCGGATCAACGAACATCTCGGCGCGATCCGCGATCAGGGCCGTGACCGGCAGATTTAAAAACGGTACAAATTACATGGCCGTCGCGGCGAAGGCCGGGACGACGCGGAGAAAAGTCGCGTAAGACCGCTTAGTTGTTAAACCGGAAATGCATCACGTCGCCGTCGGCGACCACATATTCCTTGCCTTCAAGCCGCAGCTTGCCGGTGTCGCGCGCGCCGGACTCGCCGTTGTTGGCGATGTAGTCGTCATAGGCGATGGTCTCGGCGCGGATGAAGCCCTTCTCGAAATCGGTATGGATCACGCCGGCTGCCGCGGGCGCCTTGGTGCCCTTGGTGATGGTCCATGCGCGGGCTTCCTTGGGGCCGACCGTAAAATAGGTGATGAGATGAAGCAGCTCATAACCGGCGCGGATCAGGCGATCGAGACCGGCTTCCTCCAGTCCCAGCGTCTCCAGGAAGTCGACACGCTCCGCGCGTGACAGCGTCGCGATCTCGGATTCGATCTTCGCTGAAATCGCCACCGCAACCGCGCCTTCTTTCTTGGCGTGTTCGAACACGGCTTGCGAAAATCCGTTGCCGGTGGCCGCAGCACCTTCCTCGACGTTGCAGACATACAGCACCGGCTTCGATGTCAGCAGGCCGAGCATCCGGAACGCACGTTCCTCCTCCGCCTTGCGTTCGAGGAAACGCGCCGGCTTGCCGTCGCGCAGCAGCTTCAGCGCGCGCTCGACCAGTTCGAGCTGCTCCTTGGAATCCTTGTCGCCACCCTTGGCCTTCTTGGTCAGGTTGTCGACGCGCTTTTCGAGACTGTCGAGATCGGCCAGCATCAGTTCGGTTTCGATGGTCTCGATGTCGGCCAGCGGCGCGATCTTGCCTTCGACATGGGTGATGTCGGAATCTTCAAAACAGCGCACCACATGTGCCACCGCGTCGACCTCGCGGATGGTGGCGAGAAACTGGTTGCCGAGGCCTTCGCCTTTTGAAGCGCCGCGTACCAGACCCGCAATGTCCACGAATGTCAGCTGCGTCGGAATGATCTGCTGCGATTTCGCAATGGCCGAGAGTTGATCGAGACGCGGGTCCGGCACGGCGACCGCACCGACATTCGGCTCAATGGTGCAGAACGGATAATTCGCTGCCTGCGCCGCCGCCGTTTCCGTCAGCGCGTTGAACAGTGTGGACTTGCCGACATTGGGCAGTCCGACGATGCCACATTTGAAACCCATAACCTGCCCTGAATTTTCCGGACGATGCGCGAACTAGCTTTTGCCGCCATCGTCCTTCGATGTGAATCCCTTTGCATCCATCGCAAGATGCACCTTGTTTGCGAATGACGCGTCCTGCCCGGTGACGATGAACGCCGCGTTGTCGGCGACCGCTTCGCACAACGCGCTGACCCACGGCATTTCGCTTTTGGCGAAATCGGACAAAACGTGCTGATGCACCAGATCCTTGACGCCGGGATGCCCGACGCCGAGCCGCACACGGCGATAATCGTTGCCGACATGTGCGGAGATCGAGCGCAAGCCGTTATGCCCCGCGATACCGCCGCCGATCTTGACGCGCAGCTTCGCGGGCTGCAGTTCGATTTCGTCGTGAAACACCGTAATGTCGCCGACGCTCATCTTGAAAAACTTCGTTGCTTCGCCGACCGCGTTGCCCGAGTCGTTCATGTAAGTCGTGGGCTTCAGCAGAATGACACGCCCGTTGCCGAGATTGCCTTCGGAGGTCTCGCCCTGAAAGCGACGGCGCCACGGACCAAATCCGTGACGCCGTGCGATCTCGTCGACAGCCATGAACCCGATATTGTGCCGGTTGCCCTGATACTTCGCGCCGGGATTTCCCAGTCCGACGAACAGGCGCATGGCGCGGGGTCTTTCCGCTGCTTACTTCTTCTTGTCGGCAGGCTTCGCCGCAGCGGCAGGAGCCTTGGCCGCACCAGCCGCAGGAGCAGCACCGGCCGCAGGAGCAGCACCGGCTGCAGGAGCAGCGCCACCGGCAGCAGCGGCCGCAGCCGCCTTCAGTTCTTCGTTGTAGCCCGATGGCGGAACGATGGTGACCAGCGTCGCATCGTCACGCGTCAGCAGCTTCACGTTGGCAGGCAGCTTGATGTCGGTGATGTGCAGCGAACCAGCAATGTCGAGCTTGCCGACGTCGGCTTCGAGGTACTGCGGGATGTTGTCCGCAGGCACTTCGAGTTCGATGTTGTGGGTCACGATGTTGACCGTGCCGCCGCGCTTCACGCCCGGCGCGGTTTCCGCGTTCAGCACGTGCAGCGGAACGCTGACGCGGATCTTCGAACCCTGGCCGAGGCGCAGGAAATCCACATGCAGCGGGAAGTCGCGCACCGGGTCGAGGCTGAAGTCGCGCGGAATCACGCGGTGCTTCTTGCCGTCGAGTTCGATGTCGTGAATCGTGGTCAGAAAACGCCCGGCATTGATGCGCAGACGGAGTTCGGCATCATCCAGCGAGATGGTCAGCGGGGGCTGGTTGTTGCCATAGATCACTGCCGGGATACGGCCAGCGCGACGTTCAGCCCGGGCGGCCCCCTTGCCGGCCTTCGGACGAGCGGTCGCCTTCAATTCCTTGACGGTCGCCATTGTTCAGTTCCTCAAGATTTAAAAGTGAAGGGCCGCAAAGCGGCCCGGTTTTACATCGCGGCAAGCCTCCAGGGGTGCGGGGGCCGCTGACGTGGCGGGTTCTTAGCCCCAAAGAACCCAAAACACAAGGAAATGGGGGGATTTTATCGGCAATTTTGGCAAGAACTGCCCGCTGAACGCCCTGATTTGCACCGGAATCGCGCCCCTCAAGGGCCTTCGAGGGCAGGCAGTCCGCTGGCGGCGATTTTGGCAGGTATCTAGCCGGCGCGGTGCGCGGTGGCAGACGCCGCGTGCCGGCCGACCGCCGCAAGCCTCTTGCAGGCCTCCACCAGCGGTTTCTCGACCAAAAAGTACACCGCAACCCCGGCCACGACACTCACGACGCAGCCTGCGATAATAAACCCGCTGGACATCATGGTGTGCGCGCCCTTACCCGACAGCATCGCCGCGCTCTTGACCGCAGAGAGCACGACACCGTGGGTGAGATAGATCGAATACGACGCATCGCCCAGCAGCATGGGCAAGCGCCATTCCTTCAGTTTCGGTTCAAGAGCGAGCGCGCCGGTGACAATCAGGAAAGCCGGCAAGCCCCAGTGGACGAACCGGATCGCGCCGATGTTCGCAGCCGACAGCATTCCGGACGTCATTAGCAAGCCGCACCCGGTCACCAGCAGAAACGCTGCGACAGCCGGACGGGGCAGCGCCTTGCGCTCATACATGACGCCGAGCAGGCATCCGATCATGAATTCGATCAGCAGCGGGCTGGTATAGGTCAGCGCGACTGCGCCCGAAGGCGAAATCAGCAGCGGCGACACCACCAGCGCGCCGAGAATCGTGCAGACAAACAGCGCACGGTGACGCCGTGCGAGCAGAAGCCCGCAGGCGAACACGGCGTAGAAGAACATTTCGAAATTCAGCGTCCAGCCCGCGATCAGCAGGGGCTGGATGTCTCCGGTGCGCGGCGACACGAACGGAATGAACAAGAGGGAGCGAGCGAGATTCCACAGCGACGGCAGCGTCGCCGGATCGCGGAATATCAGCCAGCCGCCATAGAGCAGCAATGTCATCGCCCAGTAGAGCGGCACGATCCGGATGATGCGGTTCACCGCGAACGAGGCCGGCGTGATCCGCTCCGACGCGGTGGTGATCCACATGATGAAGCCGCTGATGACGAAAAAGATGTCGACACCGGCCGCGCCGAACGGCAGCCCGCTGAAATTGAAGTATTCCTGCGCCATGCCGTCGGCATGGAAAAACACCACCATCAGGGCGGCGGCGGCGCGCAGGTACTGGATCGACAAGATCTTCGGCATGGCCGGCAGCTGCGCTCTTTTACCTAATCGTTACCATCACGGCGCGAGGCCGAATTCGATTCAATTTTCATTAAAGGTACGACGAGCGGAAGGCACGGTTGCGTGACCGGAACCGTCAATCTCCGTTAAGGATAACTGTTAAGGGTCGGGAACCGGTTTTTCGCTACACCTATGGAGTGCATAACTACCGAACGCCCCGCAGAGGACGGACATGGCCGCTTTGGCAGAACTTCCGCAGACCACGCGACGTCTGTTGCTCGCATCGGATTGCGAGGATCAGAGCGAAGAACTCGCGCGCATTCTGAAGAACGCGGGCAGCGTGGAAACGATTTCCATTTTCGATCTGCCCGATCATCCGGCCAGCGATTTTGCCGGCGTCGTCATCGACATCGACCTCACCTCGGCCGCGGCGGTGCAGCGCGTGCGCAGCAAGCTGACCGGCAAGGCCTATCAGCCGCTGCCCCGGCTGTTCGTGCTGGCCGACGCGCTCCATCATGGATCGGCGCAGGCCTGGGCGCTTGGCGCCACCGACACGATCCAGCGGCCATTCAATCCGGAAAGCATCCTGCATCGCATCAGCCACGTTTTTCCGGAGACGCCGGAAGACGAGCGCACCACCGACGCGCGAATCCTGAGCACCGGCGTCACCGCGGCACTGGTCGTGATGTCGAAGATTTTCCGCAGGCTCCCCGCCGGCATCCCGTTGTCGTTCGACGATGTGATGCAGGCGGAGACGCAGATCCTGCGCGCGCTGAAGCGCTGCTCGCTGCGGCAGTGGCTGATCGCCGTCAACAAGCATCATAACCGCAGCTATCGTCACACCCTTCACGTCACCGGCTATGCCGTGGCTTTCGCCCACCATCTCGGTATGCGCGAGGACGACCAGCGCCGGCTGACACGCGCGGCATTGCTGCACGATGTCGGCAAGGCATTCGTTCCGCTGCCAATCCTCGATAAGCGAGGCGAA
>CALRLJ020000161.1:0-7965 GCA_943368635.1 Sediminibacterium ginsengisoli
CGCCCGCTCTGTCAATCGCCGGTTACGGCTTCTGCTTTTGTTTCTTTGATTTCCTCGGCATGGGCGTCTTTCGCCTGACCAAGGACTGAGAATCTCATCCGCACCCACGCGCCTTGTGCACCGGGGCGAAGGGCGGATGCGTCGTTCAATTCGATACGTCCGCCGTGATCTTCAAGAACACGGCCGACAATCGCGAGACCAAGGCCGGTGCCCTTCTCGCGAGTGGTGACATACGGCTCAAGCAGGCGCGCGCGGCTTTCTTTGGGCAGCCCTATCCCGTTGTCCACAATGTCGATGACGATATCGTCGTTCTCGCGCATGGTGATGACGTCAATATGTCCGCGCCGCATTTCGCCGGAAGGAACCGCCGCGATAGCTTCGGTTGCGTTCTTGATGATGTTTGTCAGGCCTTGCGAAATCAGACGCCGGTCGAACTTCGCATGCATCGGCTCCTGCTTGATGTCGACTTCGATATCGATGTCGGGATACCCGACCCGCATCAAGAACACTGTTTGACGAACCGTATCTGCGACGTCTTCGCCCTCGATGACCGGCTTTGGCATCCGGGCGAATTTGGAGAATTCGTCCACCATCCTGCGAATGTCATCGACCTGACGGATGATCGTATCGGTACACTGATCGAAAATGGGCCGATCTTCGGTGATGACCTTTCCGAATTTGCGGCGAATGCGTTCGGCGGATAGCTGAATCGGCGTCAACGGGTTCTTGATTTCGTGAGCGATGCGGCGCGCGACATCCGCCCATGCCGACGTCCGCTGTGCGGTGACAAGCTCGGTAATGTCGTCGAGCGTAATGATGTAGCTCTCGTTGGATTGTCCGGTCTGCTCGGAGCTGACACGGACTGACAGATTGCGTTCGATATTGGCGCGGTTGATTTCAATTTGACCCTGCAACAACCGTTGTGCGCTGCTGCGCGCTGTCGCCATCAGTTCATCAAGCTCCGGAACAATCTCGGACAATGGTTTGCCCATGACTTCCGATTCCGAATGTCCGATCAGCTTTTCCGCCGAACGATTGAGCACGGCAATCAGGCCGCTGCCATCCACGCCGATGATGCCGGCGCTCGCCGATGACAGAACTGTTTCGATAAACCGGCGCCGGCTGTCGATCAGTCCGCTTGCGTTGACGAGGTCATCGCGCTGTGTCCGCAACTCCTGCGTCATTTTGTTGAAGGTTTCCCCAAGGCTTGCGAGGTCGCCTTCGGATTTGTTGACGGGAACCTGCACATGAAGGTCGCCGGTGGAGACAAGGTTGGCAGCGCCCATCAACCGGCGAATTGGAGCAACCAGCCAGTTCGCGAAATTCAGACCGATCAGCACCGACGACATCAGCACGGTCAGCGCGATCACCGTGAACATCAGCGCGAAGGCAACCTGAATTCCAAGACGCCGCGATTCAAGTTCGGCGTATTCCTTCACGCTTGCTTGTGTCTGCTGCAACTGCGCGACAACACGCGGATCGAGCAGACGCGCCACGTAAAGAAACGTATCCTGGAATGCGCGCAGGCGGATGACTGCGGCGACGTAATTCTGTTCGATGAAAACGGCGATCTGGGGCTCGTCCTCAGTGACGTTCTTGAGGAAGTCCGCAGCTGGTGTCTGGAAGTCCTGCCGGATGCCGGTGGCCGCCGTCTCAAGGATATTGCGATCCTTGTCGATAATCATGGCGCCGGGAAGATTGCGCGACTTTGCGCTCGACGTCAGGACATTGCGGAATGTCTGTCGGTCTTGATCGAACAAGGGCCGCGCGTGCGCGATGTCGCTCGACATGCCGATGATGTCGCCACGAATGAGCTGGGCATGTTCGTAGACATAGGCATTGGCGACGATCAGCGAATTCTCGATCACCGCGCGGGTACGCACTGAAAACAGACGATCGAGACCGCGATCGAGGGTCACATTAGCGACGATCGACACCAGCACCGCCGGCAGCACCGCAATGACCGAAAACAGACTGACGATCTGAACGTGAAGGCGGGCCGCCGCGCGGCCCCTGCGGCGCGCTTGAACGACCTGCCACACCTCTCGGGCGATGATCGCCACCAGCAGCAGGATGGTCGCGCCGTTGATCAGAAGGAAGGTGACGACAATTTCGTGGGTCGGCGCGATCGGGGTCAGCCCGGTCAACACCACGAAGGTCAGGAAGGCCGAGAGCAGAGCCAGGCCGACGGCAAACGGAGCCAACAGCCGATGCCACGGCCGGCCTGACGGCTCGGCAACCGACGGTTCAATAGATTGGGCCGACGCCTCTACTGCGCTCATGCGGGGATCGTGTCAGGCCAGGTTTTTTGCCGGAACACGGCGGTTGCCGTATCCAGTGATGCATTCATATCACAATGTTGCTGAATTGCGACATTTCCTAGGCGCGTTCTTTCAACGCACGCTACCTTCAACGGGTTCTAACCGTCGAAAACATCTGGGAAACCGAGCCAAGTTACAGGAATGCCACGCAGCTTGCCCGCCTGCGGGCGTATTGGAGCCGCGCCCGAGCCTGCCTAGTTGCCGCTGCGATAGACCTGAATGTCCAGATCCCGGATCTTCTTGCGCAGTGTATTCCGGTTCAGCCCAAGGAGATCTGCAGCCCTGATCTGGTTGCCGCGATTGGCCGCCAGCGCCGCCGTGAGTAGCGGAATTTCGATCTCCTTCAGGATGCGATGGTAAAGCCCCGGCGGCGGCAAACCGTTCGGGAAACCGGCAAAATGCGACGCAAGGTACATCTCGACCGCACCACCCAGATTATCGACGCTTTGCGGCATGCTGCCGCCTGAAACAACGGCGGGTGGCGCCAGTTCACCCTCGATCACCGACCCCGTAATGACGTCCTGCGGGTAGAGTGCTGCGAGACGGCGCGCGAGGTTTTCAAGCTCACGTACGTTACCGGGCCAGCGATGCTGCTTGAGCCGCTCCAGCGCCTGTGCGTCGAGCTTCTTCGGCGGCAGACCGTCCTTCTCGGCCAGCGCAAAGAAATGCCGGATCAGGTCGGGCAAATCCTCGATCCTCTCACGCAACGGCGGAAGCCGCAGCGGCACCACGTTGAGGCGGAAGAACAGATCTTCACGGAACAGGCCCTGTTGAATCAGGATGCGCAAATCCTTGTTGCTGGCCGCGACAATCCGGACATCGGTCTTGATCGGAGTGCGGCCGCCAACCGTGGTGTATTCACCCTGCTGCAACACACGCAGCAAGCGGGTTTGCGCCTCCATCGGCATGTCGCCGATTTCGTCGAGGAACAGAGTGCCCCCCTCGGCCTGTTCGAAGCGCCCGGTCGCGCGGGCATTCGCGCCGGTGAACGCTCCGCGTTCGTGTCCGAACAGTTCGGACTCGATCAGGTCACGCGGAATTGCAGCCATGTTGACCGCAACGAATGGACCGTTGCGGCGTTTGCCGTAGTCATGCAGGGCGCGCGCGACCAATTCCTTGCCCGTGCCAGACTCGCCGGAAATCATCACCGTCAAATCAGTCTGCATCAAACGTGCAAGGACACGGTAGATTTCCTGCATCGCCGGCGAGCGACCTACCAGCGGAATGGAATCGAATTCCCCCTCGTCCTTGGTCGCGGTCGGACGCTCCTTCGGTTCCGACAGCGCGCGGCCGACGATCGCAATCAGCTCCTTGAGGTCGAACGGTTTCGGCAAGTACTCGTAAGCGCCACGCTCCGACGCCCTGATCGCGGTCATGAACGTGTTCTGCGCGCTCATGACGATGACCGGCAGGTTGGGACGCATCTTCTTGATCCGGGGCAGCAGATCGAAGGCGTTCTCATCCGGCATCACCACATCGGTGATGACGAGATCGCCCTCGCCTTGGCTTACCCAACGCCACAACGTGGCGGCGTTTCCGGTCAACCGCACCTCGTATCCGGCGCGTGACAGCGCCTGATTGAGGACGGTCCGGATGGCGGTGTCGTCGTCAGCGACAAGAATACTACCTGCGGGCATTTTTAGTCCTCATCTAAGGCCTGTGAGGCATGCAACGGCGCTCCCGGGCGCACGTCGCTATTGCTTGGGATTTTCGCTGGATTGAACATCGGCAGCAGCACGCGAAAAACTGTTTTGCGCGGTTGCGATTCACATTCGATGATTCCACCATGATCGCCGACGATCTTGGCGACGAGTGCTAGTCCGAGGCCGCTTCCCGTCGGCTTGGTTGTCACAAACGGATCGAAAAGATTTGCAAGCAGATCATCCGGAACGCCGGGACCATTGTCCTTCACGCAGAATTCCAGCGGCAGCGATACGCGCGACTTTTTACCGGGCACCGAAAGGCGCACACCTGGCCGGAAGGCCGTGGTGAGTTGAATTTCGCCATCGGTCCCGAGGTCAGCAACGGCTTCGGCGGCATTCTTCACGAGATTCAAAAACACCTGAATCAGCTGATCCTGATTGGCCAGCACCGGCGGCAGCGACGGATCGTATTCCTCGATGAATTTGATGTTCCGCGCGAAGCCTGACTGTGCGAGCCGCTTCACGTGATCGAACACCGAATGGATGTTCACTGGGCCGCGCGGCACGGGCCGTTCGTCGCCGAACACTTCCATGCGGTCGACAAGCGTGACGATCCGATCCGCTTCGTCGCAGATCAGACGCGTGAGCGTGCGATCCTCAGGCGAAGCCGCTTGTTCGAGCAACTGCGCCGCTCCGCGAATACCCGACAGCGGATTCTTGATCTCGTGCGCCAGCATCGCAGCCAGCGCAATCACCGAACGCGCCGCGCTGCGATGGGTCAATTGCCGATCCATCTTGTCGGCGATGGTTCGCTCCTGGAGCATCACAACGATACAGCCCGGACGCTCCCCTAGCGGCGCAACGTGAAGATCGACCTGACGATCGCCGCCGATGCGCGGTGTCCCGAGATCGACCTTGTATTCATTGACGGCGGAGCCGGTCTGGCGGACCTGATCAATCAACGCCAACAGCGGACTGCCGAACGGAACGAGTTCGCGCAGCATCTGCCGCTGCAAATGCGGGATGGAGGTTTCGAAGAATGATTCTGCCGCGATATTCGCATCGAGGATCTTGCCGTCCGCAGCAATCAGCATCACCGGATTGGGCAACGCATTCAAAATCGCGTCGCTGCTGGCCAGTTGCGGAGCATGTTTTTCGGCGACATTGCTCATGCGGCAGCGCTCCAGGAAAATTCACCAAAGGCATCATGCAGCGAGCGGCGCACGACTGTCGGCTCGGTTGCGGTCAGAATGATCTGCCGCCATCGCTTGAGGACATCAGCGGACGCCGCACTCCCCTTGGCCGCGACGTCGAGCGTCCAGCTAAGATGCTTGCGCGCATGGCGCGTGCCGACACGAGGTCCGTAGTGATCGACAACCTCGTCGTAAAGTTTGCAGACGTGATCCAGTTGCGCGCTGAGTTGCGGCACCTGCTCGATCGCCCCGCCATCGAGGCGACGTGCAATCTGCCCCGGCAACCACGGCTGGCCCTGCGCGCCGCGTCCAATCATAACCGCGTCGGCACCGGATGCTTCCAGCGCGGTGGCAGCCTGCTCGAACGTGGTGATGTCGCCGTTGACGACCACAGGTACGCTCACCGCATCCTTCACCGGCCGCACCGCGGTCCAGTCGGCGGTTCCCTTGTAGAATTGGCAGCGCGTGCGCCCGTGAACGGTAATCATTTTCACACCGGCGGATTCCGCACGGCGCGCAAGCTCCGGCGCATTGAGCGACCTGTCGTCCCATCCCAGCCGCATCTTCAGGGTAACGGGGACACTGACTGCGGATACGGTGGCCTCAATCAGCCGCAGCGCGTGGTCCAGATCGCGCATCAGCGCCGATCCGGACTGTCCGCCGGTCACATGACGCGCCGGGCAACCCATGTTGATGTCGATGATATTGGCGCCGGCGGATTCCGCGATTCGCGCACCCTCGGTCATCCAGTGGGCTTCACAGCCCGCAAGCTGAACCACGTGTGGGCCGATACCGGCAGCCTCGCAGCGCAGGACCGACATTGGACGGCCTTGTGCGAGGTCGTCGCTGGCAGTCATTTCCGAGACCACAAGGCCAGCGCCCAATTCGGCGACGATACGGCGGAACGGAGCATCGGTGATGCCGGACATCGGTGCGAGAAGGACGCGATTGGCGATCTGAATATCGCCAATAGCCAGCGCTGCCTGACGTGCCGGAGCCGTTCCGATCACCGCGGTTCTCATTTTCTGCCGAACCCCACTTCATTGCGGGCGGCGTATCGCTTAATTTCTAAGCAAATTACGATCATGCCTACACTTTAGCCATTTATGGACAGCTTGCAAGTGCGGCGCAACAATTCTTCCAATTTCTTCACAGGGTTGCGGAAACGTGCTGTTCCCGGCCCAAATATGGTAAGGGCAGCACCCAAAGCCGCCCATATCCAGCCCACTCATACCGCTCTGATCGCCGAATACCCATGACAACGTCAAAACGGACTGCCGCTATCATCGTCGCCGCCGGCCGCGGCCTCCGCGCCGGAACGGGAGGTCCAAAACAGTACCGATCCATCGGTGGTAAAACCGTCCTTTCGAGGGCGATGGAGCCGTTTTGTACCCATCCGGGCGTCTTTGCCGTTCAGCCGGTGCGCAATCCGGACGATGCCGACATTTTCGACCAAGCTGTCTGCCACCTCAAATATCACACGCCGGTCAGTGGCGGAGCGACCCGGCAAGCGTCGGTGCGCGCCGGGCTTGAGGCCCTGGCAAGTCACGCACCTGAGATCGTCCTGATCCATGATGCGGCCCGTGCGTTCGTCACCGACAAGGTGATCTCGCGCGCCATCGATGCCGCACTCATCACGGGCGCCGCGATTCCTGTCGTCGCAGTGACCGACACCATCAAGGTGGTCGATGGATCGGGCGCGGTGCAAGCGACGCCGGATCGCGCGAACTTGCGGATCGCACAAACTCCGCAGGCGTTTCGGTTCGATGTTATTCTGGAAGCCCATCGCCGTGCTGCGGCTGAGGGCCGCGACGATTTCACCGACGACGCCGCAATCGCCGAATGGGCAGGATTGACGGTTGCGACCTTTGAAGGCGATGTTGCCAACATGAAACTGACCACACCGGAAGATTTTGCACGCGAGGAAGCGCGCCTCGGCGCGATGTTGGGCGATGTTCGCACCGGCACCGGCTACGATGTTCATGCACTCACCGACGGCGATCACCTGATGCTGTGCGGCGTGCGCGTGCCATTCAACCGTGGCTTCCTCGCTCACTCTGATGGCGACGTCGGGCTGCACGCGCTGGTCGATGCCATTCTCGGCGCGCTGGCGGACGGCGACATCGGCTCGCATTTTCCGCCGAGCGATCCGAAGTGGAAGGGTGCAGCCTCTGACCAGTTCCTGAAACACGCCGTCGAACTGGTCGGCAAGCGCGGCGGACGTATTGCACATCTCGAAGTGACGATGATCTGCGAAGCGCCTAAAATAGGCCCGCTGCGCGATGCGATGCGCGCGAAAATCTCTGAGATCACCGGCTTGCCGGAATCACGCGTCGCCGTGAAGGCAACGACCAGCGAGCGGCTCGGATTTACCGGACGTCAGGAAGGCATCGCCGCGACCGCAAGCGCGACCATTCGTCTTCCTTGGGACGAAACACCGAGCACCGGATCATCCGCATGACCGCCAGTGCCATCCGCGCCCTCTCCCGCTCGCTGCTGGATCTGTGCCGGATGCGCAAGCTGACGATTGCGACCGCTGAATCCTGTACCGGCGGATTGGTGGCAGCAGCACTCACAGAAATTCCCGGCTCGTCCGATGTGGTGGATCGCGGCTTCGTCACCTATTCCAACGAAGCCAAGCACCAGATGCTTGGGGTTGAAACCGCGACGCTGGAAACATTCGGCGCGGTAAGCAAGGAAACCGCAACGGCGATGGCGTTCGGCGCGCTTGAACACGCCGACGTGGATCTCGCTGTATCGATCACCGGCATTGCCGGCCCCGGCGGCGCGACACCGGGAAAGCCTGTC
>CALRLJ020000162.1:0-7959 GCA_943368635.1 Sediminibacterium ginsengisoli
GACCTATCTGGCCGAACGCGTGCGCCTGCTGCTCGCCGATCAGCGTGCATGGAAGGGGCTGCCCGATCAGGTGCGCGAGTGGCTGTCGTTACAGGCGGCTTTTTCCCGCGTGCCGGGGCCGCGCGAACTGGTGGTCGAAACATTTCCGCGCGCCGACAAACACTATCTCGTTTGCTATCCGTTCGAAGGCCGTTTGGCGCACCAGACACTCGGCATGCTGCTGACGCGGCGGCTGGAACGCGGACGTGCCAAGCCGCTCGGATTTGTCGCCAATGAATATGCGCTGGCTGTCTGGTCGCTCGGCGACATGTCGTCGATGATCCGCAATGGCCGCCTCGATCTCGATGCGTTGTTCGATGCCGACATGCTCGGCGACGATCTCGAAGCGTGGCTTGCGGAATCGGCGCTGATGAAGCGCACATTCCGCACCTGTGCCGTGATCTCGGGCCTGATCGCGCGGCGCTTCACCGGCGAGGAAAAATCCCGGCGGCAAGTGCTGTTCTCCACCGATCTGATCTACGATGTGCTGCGCAAGCACCAGCCCGATCATGTGCTGTTGCGCGCGGCGCGGGCCGATGCCGCCACGGGATTGCTGGATATTCGCCGCCTGAGCGATATGCTGATCCGGATCAAGGGCCGAATCACGCACAAGGAACTCGACCGTGTGTCGCCGCTCGCGGTGCCGGTGATGCTGGAAATCGGCCGTGAAGCGGTTTATGGCGAAGCATCCGATGAGTTGCTGGCGGAAGCCGCCGAGGAACTCGTCAAAGAGGCGATGACAAGGGACTGACTGAACTGATGCTGGCAGCGCAATCGATCGAGCAACGCACAGCCGTCACGGTCGTGGGCGTTACTTTTACCGCCGATCTGGCGGGCGCGTTGTTCTGGGAGGACGAGCGCCTTCTCGTTGTCTCCGACCTGCATCTCGAAAAAGGGTCCAGCTTCGCGGCACGCGGCGTGTTGCTGCCGCCGTTTGATACCGCTGCGACGCTGGCGCAATTGGGCGCGGTGATTGCGCGCCACGATCCGCGCACGGTGATCGCGCTCGGCGACAGTTTTCATGACCGAAAAGCGCACGAACGGTTGTCCTCGGGCGACCGCGACGCGTTGTCTGCATTGCAGGCGCGCCGGGACTGGATCTGGATTTCCGGCAATCACGATCCGGCGCTGCCGCGCGATCTCGGCGGGGCGGTCGCCGATGAAGTTGCCATCGGGCCGATTGTGTTTCGTCACGAGCCGACCGGTGCGGTTGGTGAAATCGCCGGCCATCTTCATCCCAAGGCACGGGTCTCGACGCGCGGGCGTTCGGTGGAGCGGCGGTGCTTTGCCAGTGACGGGATGCGTGCGGTGATGCCGGCGTTCGGCGCTTATACCGGGGGCTTGAACATTCGCGATCTGGCCTTCGCGGCGATCTTCCAGACACTTTCGTTTACCGCGCATGTGCTCGGCGACCGCCGCGTCCACACCATCGCCGCGTCGCGCTGCTCGTAAATTTGCCTACGCAGCCTTCGCCTGAACCTCGCTGCAAAATTCGGCAAGGCGATTGGCAAGACGAAGCGTGGCCGGGCTTGCGTCAGGCGAGGCCACCAGCGCAACCTCGGTCTTGTCGATAGGTGCAAAACCGTCCTTCGCGGTCAGCACGCGATGATCGGCCTGAATGGCAATCTGCGGAAGGATACTCAGCCCAAGCCCCGCAGCCACCGCCGCCTGAATGCCGGACAGGCTCGAGCTGGTATAGGCCATGTGCCAGTTGCGCCCTGCAGATTCGATCGCGTGAATTGCGCGTGTACGATAAAGGCATCCGGCCGGAAAAAAGATCAGCGGAACGGAATGCGCTTTTGCGTCGACCGGATTCTTCTTGCTGGTCACCCAGTGCACCCGCTCCGGCCACACCGCAATGCCGCCCTTTTCGCCGGCGTCGCGTTTGATCAGCGCCAGATCGATGTCGCCGCGTTCCAGATCGCGGCGCAGATAGGTGCTCTGGTCGGCGCGAACATCGAGCCGGAGACCGGGCCGAGACCGCGCGAAATTTCCCAGCAGTTGGGTCAAGCGATAGGCGGCGAAATCTTCCGGAATGCCGAGCCGCACCGCGCCCTCGGTCGCGGGCCGCGCGAGAACGTCGCGCGCTTCTTCCGCGAGCGACAGAATTCGCCGAGCATAGGACAACAATCGTTCGCCGTCCTCGGTCGGCGTGACAGTCTTGCCGCTGCGATTGAGGAGGACACGGCCGAAATCGTCCTCGAGCCGCTTGATTTGCTGGCTGACGGTGGACTGGGTGCGATGGACGCGCTCGCCGGCGCGGGTGAATCCGCCGGAATCCACCACCGAAACGAAGCTCCGCAAAAGCTCAAGATCCAGCATGGTCGTGCCCATTCAATTTTCCACTGAATAACATTTTATCATTTAATTTCCAAATATCAATGGGAGGTCGTATTTCAGCCGGCGAAGGAGATATTCCATGTCCATCGCCATTCCGGTTCCGGCCGCCAAGCCAGCCATCAATCGATTTCCGCTCTATGTAACGGCGTTCTGCCTGATCTGGAGCGCGTCGTTCGTCGCGGGCAAGATCGGCGTCACCGATTGTCCGCCGCTGATTCTGCTCACTGTGCGCTTTCTTGCAGCGGGTGTGCTGATCCTGGGCATTGCCGCGCTGCGCGGCGGTGAATGGAATCTGTCGCGCCGCGACGTGATGGCGTTTGCGTTGATCGGCATCGCGAACAACGCGCTCTATCTCGGACTCGGCTATGTCGGTCTGCGCACCATCTCGGCCGGGCTGAACGCACTGATTGTCAGTGCCAATCCAGTGTTTACAACCATGCTTGCCGCGGCGCTGCTCGGCGAACAGATCACCTGGCGCAAGGTCGCCGGATTGCTGCTGGGCGTTGCCGGCGTCGCGCTGATCGTCGCGCATCGGATTTCGGCCGGCACCGACGGCGCGATCGGGATTGCGTTTTCGGTCGGAGCGCTGGTCTCAATTGTTGCGGGCACGATTCTGTTCAAGGTGCTGGCCCCGAAAGGGAGCCTGTGGGTCGGTAACGGCGTGCAGAATATCTCCGGCGGCCTCGTGCTGCTGCCATTCGCGATCATGTTCTCAAATGTCAGCGACATCGTGCCGAGCGTGCGGCTCGCGTGGGCGCTGGCTTATCTCATCTTGCTCGGGTCCATCGTCGCCTACATGCTGTGGTTTCACCTGCTGACGGTGGTCGGTGCGACGGCGGCGAGTGCCTATCATTTCCTCATGCCGCCGCTCGGTATGTTGTTCGGTTGGATGATGCTCGGCGAACATGTCGCCGCGTGGGATCTGCTCGGCATTGTCCCGGTCGCAGTTGGCATCTATCTCGTGACCCGGCCATCGCAGCCATCCGTCAAGGTCGCCTAGGAGAGTGTCATCAACGATGTTCTTAACTGGTGGAAGGATCGCATTGATCGAAACCGGTGCGGCCGGCACGGACTGCGGACCGGGTCGACTTGAGGAATCCGCACGCTGCCGCAGCGCTTAATCCCTGCGGAAGATCACCGACGCGAGCCACCCGGTCATGATTGCCATCATCGCGGTGGCAAGACCGTAGAGCAACCCGTGCTGGCGCGCGGAGTTGGCGACGAATTGCTCGAAGCCGACCTTGACGATTTCGAAAGCGGTCTCGGTCCTGGTCAGGAACGCACCATTGGCAAACAGCTTGATGTCGATGGCGTAGGTGCCGATTGAGACTTCCGCCGGCAGCGGAATTCCGGTGCGAAACAAGGTCGGCGTCAGGAATGTCACGGCGCTGGTCTGTTCGCGGTACAGCCCATGGTCGGTGCGCAGCCGCACGAAAGCGGTGCGGAACGGATCGTTCGCGACCGTATTGGCGACGTCCGGACCCATGCGCTGCGGCAAGGAGAAGCTTGGCATTCCCACCTGCTGCCGCCGCTGGACATCCGGAGACGCGATGTTGTCGATCGGGCGGTTGGCGAAGATGCCGAGATAGGAAGGAACCTGGATGAATTCGCGCGAATCGACGTTGATCCAGATGCCGAGCTTGCGCTCCTTGCGCCGGGTCACCATGTCGGCGCGCGGTCCGCTCACCGTCACGACGATGTCGTAAGCGGTGCCGGGCGGGCGCGACTTGCTGTCGCGTTCGATCGAGCCGAACAGGACAAGCTCTTCGCCGGAATAGTTCGGCGTCACGGTGATGCGGTGGTTGGACACCGAAACGATCAGGTTCTCGGCCCGCGCTGGTCCGCTTGCGGCAAATGTGAGCAGCAACGCGGCGGCGGCGATGGTTGCGCGTGTTCTCATCCGCCGATCCCCAGATCGCGAATGGAGTAAAGCTCGTTCGGCCGGATCACCAGTTCGACGGCAAAGCGGATGCCGACCGACATGATTAGAAGTCCGAGCAGCAGCCGCAGATGTTCGCCGCGAATGCGCTGGCCGGCCCGTGCGCCGAACTGCGCGCCGATCACACCGCCCACCATCAGCACCAGCGCCAGAACCGCATCGACAAGATGGTTGGTGACGGCGTGCAGGATGGTAGCGACCACCATCGTGACCAGTGTCAGCACCATCGCCGAGCCGATGACGGTCGAGGTCGGCACCCGCAAGATGTAGATCATGATCGGAATCAGCAGGAAGCTGCCGCCGATGCCCATGATCGCGCCGAGAAAGCCGACAAAAAGCCCGACCGCGACAATCGGAATCACCGACAGATAGATCTTGGAGCGCTTGAAGCGCATTTTCAGCGGCAGACCCAGTATCCAGCCCTGCGCCCGCGCTCGCCGGGTGATGGCCGTGTTGCCCTGCCGTGCGCGCAAAATGGCGCGCGCGCCTTCGAGGAACATCAGCGTGCCGACCGTGGTCAGCAGCGCCACATAAGACAGTGCGATGATGAGGTCGAGTTGTCCGACCGAACGCAGCAATGCGAAAATCCACACGCCAAGTGCCGTGCCTGTGACGCCGCCGCACATCAGGACCGCGGACAAGGCGGGGTCGATTGCACGTTTGCGCCAGTAGGACAGCGCGCCGGAAAACGACGATGCCGCCATGTGGCTGGTCACCGAGGCCACGGCGACCGCCGGTGCAATTCCGACGAAGATCAGCAGCGGCGTCATCAGGAATCCGCCGCCGATCCCGAACATGCCGGACACAAATCCGACCGCCGCGCCCATCGCGAGGATGAGAAACACATTGACCGGAATGTCGGCGATCGGGAGGAAAAGTTGCACGCGCGTTCGCTTGGGTTTTGGCGCAAGGCCCGGTTATGGCTCAGGGCATGACGCGGTCCGAAAACCGCTTCATACTTTTCGGCATCATGTTCCAGGAACCCCTCGCAGCTGTGAAGTGGCTACGACGCGGGTCACGCGCCGCGCCTCTGCTTACCCGAAATCATCTGCGGGTGGGTTAAAGATTTGGCGGGCAATTATGAAAGCTGTGCGGTTTCCCGATTGCTGCGCGCGTTAATCTTAACGCGGAGGATCGGATGCGCAGGCGTGCGTCACTCAGCGCCCGGAGGCGCTGAATGATCGTCAATGGACGGCATTTTTAGCCGCTGTCCGGGACGCTGTCTTGGCCGCAGGTTTGGCCGCGGGCTTGGCCGCCGCAGCGACATCCCATCCACCAGCAGGTGCGCCAACCGAGGTCGCTTCGTCGGGCTGCGCTTCCGGAGCGAAGGTTTGGGTCGCCAGTTTCGCGGCAGCCAGCGATTGCGGATCGAGACGTTTGGCGATGTCGTCGCGCTTCCGGCCGGAATCCGCGTCGCCTTGGGCTGCGGCAAGGCTGAACCACTTGTAGGATTCGGCGAGGTTTTGTTCCACGCCGATGCCGCGGGCGTAGAGAATTCCGAGATTGAACTGGCTGTCGGCGACGCCCCGCTCGGCCGCCTTGCGGAACCATTGCGAGGCGCTCTTGTAGTTCGGTCCGGCGCCGCCGCCGTCGGCATCGAGCACCGCAAGATTGTGCATGGCCTTGGCACTGCCCTTCTCGGCAGCCTGCAGATAATATCCGCGTGCGGCGTCGATATCCTTTTTGAGGCCGAGGCCCTTCTCATGGAGCGTTCCAAGCCGGAACGTCGCAGGCACGATGCCGCCCTGGGCTGCGCGCTCATACCACTTTGCCGCTGTCGCATAGTCCGGCGCGACGCCTCTGCCTTCGGCGTAACGAATGCCGATTTCGAAGGCGGCACCAGGATCGCCCTTGTTGGCTGCGGTACGAAGGGCTGCGCCGCCGATGGTCTCGGGCAATTTGTCGGCAACCGGAACGAGCTTGGTCTTCGCCTTGTCCTTCACCACGGGAGGAAACGTCACCGACATCCGTTCCTGCGGCGTGGCGATCGAGCCGGTCACGTCGGGCGCAACCGGAGCCGCCACAGGGATTGCGGCGGCAGGTTCGGCCGGCGCTGCAGCGGGAATCGCAGGCATGGCGGGGAGGGCCGGGACGGAAATAATCTGCGGCGACGAACTCATCGTCTGGCGCGTGAGCAGCGTCGGCGAGGTCAGCGACGGCATCGCGGCTGGTGCTGCATCGGAGCGCGGTCCGTTTTCCGGCGCGGGCGGCGGTGGCGGCGTAACGCTGGATTCGGCGGGCAGCGACGAGTTCGCGCTGTCGTGGCCGCTGAGCAGGTTCATGCCCATCTTGACCGTGCCCAGCACGATCACGACCACACTCGCGCCGACCAGCAGCGCACGAATTTTCGACGAAATTCCGGAGTCGCCCGCAGCCGCGGCCTTTGCAGCATTGCGGGCTGCATCGTTGAGCGCGGTGACGCGGTTCGGCTTTGGGCCGGATGCAACGGGAGGTGCTGCAGCGGCGGCCTGCGCGGCACGGCGGGCGGCCTGAATGAAATTGGTCGAGCTGATCGGTTCCTGCTTGCTCGCGGAAATCTCGTTCAACACCACTTCCGACGCGGCGATGCGCTCGGACGGGCTTGATCCGCCTCTCGCCGGCTGCACGCGCGTGCCCGGTTCGAGTGGATGATCCGGCGGCAGGCTGGGATCGATCGGGCTGCGCGGCGGCGAAGGAGGCCGCACCGAAGCGGCCGGTGGTGTCGCCGGTTCGAGGACGTCGGCATAGGACGGTGCGATTTCAGGCGCACGCACGATGGGCGGCGCGAGAGCTGTCTGCGCGGCAGGCGCGCGTGCAATCGGAGCCTGTGCCGCAGCGGGATTCGGCATTTCAGGGCGCGGCACCGGTGCAAACGATGCTGCCGGACGCGATGGTTCCGGCGCATAGGATTCGCGTGCGCGCGGCTCAGGCATCGCCGCGTCGCGCGGCATCTCGCGTGCCACCGGCGCCGAGCGCGCGTTGCGCAGGTCGCCTTCGATCTGCGCCAGACGATCGACAACATGACCAAGCGTGTTGTGAACGGCTTCGAGCGAATCCTGGGTATGACGGGTGGTCTCGGACTGGCTGAAGCGGATGTCGGAGAGTTCGCGCTTGATGGTATCGACCAGATCGCCGTCCATCGGCGCGGCGGCACGATGTCCTTGATCGGCGGCAGCGTTACCCGTGCGCTGGCTTTCGATATGGCGCAGAATATCGGACAGGCCTTCTTCGACCCGCGTGAGATTTCCGCCGCGCGTTTCCGACATCTCCAGCCGCTCAAGCAGATGGTGGACGCGTTGTTCGACGTGGCTCAGGGACGCAATGCTGTCGTTGCCGACCTGAAGATTGTCCAGGCGGTCCGAAATCGTGCGGACCGCGTTGTCGAAATAGACGGTGTCGCCGACCGGCGAACGGTCACGCTGCTCCAGCGCCGTCGTCAGCACCGCAATGCGTTGTTCGAGTGCCGAGAGAATGTCGCCGCTGCCGTTGACGCGCGACAGCTGATCGACCTTGGCCGATAGGGTTTGCACGTGTCCGGCGAGTTCGTTCAGCGCATCGTTCGATGCGACGTTCGACACGATCACCTTGAGGGCGGCGATGGCGTCTTCGAGCTGGCGAACGGTTGCGGGATCGGTGCTGGATCGTACGATGGTGTCGATCTT
>CALRLJ020000163.1:0-7955 GCA_943368635.1 Sediminibacterium ginsengisoli
TGCTGCCCGCGCTGGCCATTCTATTGAAGGCATTGCGGCAGAAGGAAAAAGCCTTCGCCAAAATCGTCAAGATCGGCCGCACCCACACCCAGGACGCAACACCGTTGACGCTGGGGCAGGAGTTCTCCGGTTATGCCGCGCAGGTCGAAAGCGGCATCGTGCGAATTCGCGCGGCAACCAAAGATCTCTACCCGCTGGCGCAAGGCGGAACGGCGGTGGGTACTGGCCTCAACGCCAAGCCGCGTTTTGCCAAGCTGTTCGCCAAACAGGTCGCAACGCTCACCAAGCTGCCCTTCACTACCGCGCCGAACAAGTTCGAGGCGCTGGCATCCAACGACGCCTATGTGTTCGTGCATGGCGCGATCAATTCCGTCGCGACCGGCCTGTTCAAGATCGCCAACGACATCCGCCTGCTCGGCTCCGGTCCACGCTCGGGTCTCGGCGAACTGATCCTGCCGGAAAACGAGCCGGGCTCATCGATCATGCCGGGCAAGGTCAATCCAACCCAGTGCGAAGCGATGACCATGGTGTGCTGCCAGATTTTCGGCAATCACACCGCGATCACCGTTGCCGGCAGCCAGGGTCACTTTGAATTGAACGTGTACAAGCCGGTGCTGGCGCATTGCATGTTGCAATCGATCCAGCTGATGGCCGACGCCGCGCGTTCGTTCACCGAACATTGCGTCGTCGGCATCCGCGCCGACGAAAAGCGAATCGACGAGTTGATGCGGCGCTCGCTGATGCTGGTAACGGCGCTGGCTCCGAAGATCGGCTACGACAACGCCGCGAAGGTCGCAAAAACTGCTCACGCCCGCGGCACAACGCTGAAGGAAGAGGCCGTGCGTCTCGGTCTGGTATCAGCGGACGAATTCGATCGGCTCGTGAAGCCGGAGAAGATGACACATCCTGGCTGAGAGCGCGCCATTCTCACACATTAAATGATCGTAACGTTTGACGGACATCTCGTCGCACCGTCTAAAGTCCTACGTCGATTGGCTACCATCTGCACCGCAACGCATGTTAGCTTTTCACATCTGCCGCGCTGCACTGGCGCACCGAGAACGAATGACATTTTAAACGGACTCGCGTGAGCAACTCGCTCTGATGAGTCTTCGAACAGGACGGAACGAAACCGGCATCAATCGTCTGCCGCATCATTCGTTGTAATTGTCCGATCAATAAGGAGGCGTCATGGGCGATCTGGTGAACCTGAAACAGGTAAGGAAGCGTATCGCGCGCGAAGACGCGGCGAAGCAGTCCGAAACCAATCGTGCGCTTTTCGGCCGCACCAAGAGCGAACGCAGCCGCGATGAGCTTCAGACCAGGAAATCCAGCAACGCTCTCGATCAGCACCGTATCGATGATGGGACTCCGGCATGAAGTCGCCAGTCGTCAAACGATCGATCGTCGTCGCCGGCCACAAGACCAGCGTCAGCCTCGAAGAAGCCTTCTGGAATGGCATGAAGGAAATCGCATCGGTGAGAAGCCTCACCCTGTCGGAACTGGTCGGCGAGATCGACGGCGGCCGCCAGCAGGGCAATCTGTCCTCCGCGATCCGGCTGTTCGTGCTAGACTACTTCCGCGCGCGCGCGATACCTGCGGCTGGCAACGGCAGCAGCCGGTTGCAGGCGGAAAGTTCGCATCCGTAATTGTCCGCATCGGACAGTTACGATCCTGACTCCACTGTAGGTTTTCGCACGAATACCGCAGGTAGCTGATTTCAGTTACTATGTACCCGTGTCTCGAAACTCTTACCGTTCCGGGATACGCTGCGGGGCGGCTGTACAGTTTTCGCAATCGCGATCTGTATCCTGATCCGCGCAGTCCGATCAGACATCGTACCAATGTGCCCGAGCCTCATCCTCGGCGGGATTGCATCCCGCCGCGCGGGACCGCTTGGCCGAAATGGAGGACACCTCGATGCATGACGACACCATTGCGCAAAGCATGGATCGGACGGACAGCAACCTTGTACGCGGCGTGAAGGAATTCGCAGTGGTCAAGCGTTCGGTCGTGGTCGGCGGGCACAAGACCAGCGTCAGCCTCGAAGATGCTTTCTGGACCAGCCTGAAAGACATCGCGACCCGCCGCGGCCTGCCGCTCTCAACCCAGATCGATGCCATCGACCGCACGCGCAAGACCGCCAACCTGTCATCGGCAATCCGGCTGTTCGTGCTGGATCACTTTCGCGCCCGCGCGGTGACATCGATGTTCATCGGCGAACGGCTGCCGTCCCCAAGCATCGCGCCCGGCTAGATCAAAACGTCCCCGACGGCGCCGGTGCCGCGGGCCGCTGCTTCGGCGCTCTCACCACGCCGGGTGCGGGCTTGATGTCGATGGGCGGCGGCAACGGCTGCACCCGGGTGCTGCCACCCGCCGGATCGGGCAACGGTGCGGCTGCAACAGGCGGGCGTGGCGCGACGGTGGGGCGTGACGGCGGCGCCTTCGCTCCGGAATTCTTCCGCCGTGGATCGCGGCTTGGCATCCTCACTTCGGAAGATGGAAGAGGATCGGCTTTCGGCAACTCCTCCTCCCACAGTTCATCGCTCTCCGAGCGCGGCGCAACGCCGCGCTCCAGTTGATCGAGCCGTCGCGTCTCGCGATCGACCGCGCGCATTCCGAGCCACGACGACAGCGCCGCAACGTCAATTGTCCGCGCCAGCCCGTCGGGCGAACCATTCAGATCGATCCGGATTTCGGGGCGCCCATTCAGCGGCCGGGTGGCGATGGGCGACATCACGGCGCGCAAATCCGCCTGATCCGCCTGCGGATCGTAACCGCCCGCGATCGCGACGCGCGCGCGCTTGGCCTCGAGTGTCGCCGCATCGACCCGTAGCCGTCCATCCTTGATGCTGAACGGGATTTCCGCCGACGGCACCACCAGCGTGCCGGTGGCCAGCACAGGCTCCACGATGTCTTTCAACTTGACGTCGTCGGTCGCCTCGCCGCCATCGCTGGCGCGCATCGCAGCCGTGAACGCGCGCGGATCGAGGCCCGCAATGCGGGCGTCTGTCAGCGTCAGCGTGCCCGCGCCAGACAGCGCGCCGATCAATCCGGCTGCGCTGCGGCCCTGCCCCGCAAGCGTCATCTGTAGCCCCGCCTTGCCATCCGGAAGCGCGAGGCCGCGATAACGAAGCGTAGCACCATCGACACCGGAGAATTTCACGCGCGCATTGAAAGACGTGCCCTGATTGGCGCCCTGCGCCGTCTGTCGCGCATCGAGATCGATCGTCGCTTCGCCGCCGCCGAGACCGCCTTTGACATTCTCCAGCACCAGCGACCGGCCGTCGCCCTTGATTGTCCCGCTGACCGGGCGCAACTCGCTGCCGCCGGGCAGCGCTCCACTCAGTGCCTGAAACGCCAGCTTGCCGCGCCAGTCGCGCAACCAGCCCCGGTCGAGCGGCGCCGAAGCGTCATGCCCCGCCGCGCCGAATGCAATACCCGTCACCGCCGCAAGATCCAGCGTGTCGAGGCCGATCTCGCCATCAACGCCGACCTCGTCGCCGCGTGTCAGCACCAGCCGCCCGCGCACCCGCGATCCTCCCACCGTCGTGTCGAGATCATCGAAGGTGAAGGTATTGCCCGCCACGCCGAGGCGCGACGCCAGAGCGACCGAAGGCAGGCTCGCCGGTTTCAGGCCGAACAACGCAGCGACATCGGCGCGGCGCACCGCGACAGCCAGCGCGGCTGTCGGCTGGTCAGCCCACGGATTGGCCGTGCCCTGAATGTCGCCATCGATGCCTGCGCCGGTCAGCTTGGCCTTCAGTTGCAGCGGACCACCCCAGACGCCGGTGGCCAACGATTCAAATTTCGCCGGGCCATCGCCCGGCGAAATCACACGGTCGAGACCCAGCGAGGTCACCATTGTTGCGCTTTGCTTCGCCGTCAACATGGTTTCGAGGCTGAGTTCGTTGTCTTTCAGCGCCGCCAGATCGAACCCGCGTGCGAGATCGATATTCGGTGTCGCTTTCAGCGTGACGGTGCCTTTGAGCTGCGGCGCATCAATGGCGAGTACAACCTCTGCATCGGTGCGGCCGGACCGGTCTTTCGCCTTGTTAACGCTGGCAGACACCAGCATCAGCGCGGGACCGGGCTCCTTCTCGACCGCTGCAAGCCGCTCGGCGAGCGCTGGGACAAACGGCGAGATAAAACTTCCAACCCGCGCCAGCGATGGCGAATTGACGTACAGCCCGAGCGTGCCGCCACCCGCGGTGCGGTCAAACTTTCCTGTTGCGCTGATGGCAAGATCGCTGCTCGCATCGCCGATCTGAATGCGATCGAGCACAATCTTTGCCGGATCGTAACTCAAACTGACAGCGGCCGGATGCATCTCCTGCCCGGCAACAACGGCACGATCCGCTTTCAGCGAAATCTGCGCCTCGTCCGGCCAGCCGGATTGCGGCCCGGCCAGCACTCTTGCGAGAGACGACATTGCGTCAACATCGAAGCTCGCAGCCTTCAACTCCGCTTCGAGCCGTGTCTTGCCGTCGGACGCATTCAACAGCGCGATACGGCCGCCGAGCGCATCGCCGTTGACGTCTGCGTTGACCTCATCGAGCGCAATCCGGTCCGCCGCAACGGTTGCGTTACCGCGCAGGCGTAGCGGCTTCTGATTGCGGTATGTCGTGTCGCTGCGTCCCTGCAACCACGCCGCCAGCATATCGGGATCGGCGGACTCGATGCTGACCGGTCCGGTGAAGCGGGCCGACGGTCCCGGCTGTGAGATTGTGCCGCTCGCCGTAACCTGCGTCGCTCCGGGAGCACGCATCTCGAATTTCCCGATGGTCCAGGCCTTATCATCGGCACGCAGTTCGGCGGCGACATTCTGCAGCGGCCGCCCGCCCAGCGCGATCTGATCCGAACTCAGTTCGATCTGCGTCGGAAACGGCAATCCCGGCAACGATGTCACCAGCGTGCGCAGCGCCGGAAGCAACCGCAACGGCTCCGCGTTCGTGGTGCCTCGCGCCAGCAGCCGGTCGGCGTCGAGTTGCCGCGCGGACAGTGCCAGATGCAACAACGGCGACGTGCCGAAGCGCGCATCGCCACCACCGGTCAGTCGCAGCGCGTTGTCGTCAGGGCCGTATACCGCCTCAACCTGCTCAAACGTGGCCGACGATGGATTGGCCTTCACCCGCGACGACAGTTTCCAAGGATACGCGGCCTCGGCGGACTTTGCATCGACCGGCCGCGCCAGCATCAATGCCCCTTCGAATTTCGGCACCGCATTGTCGAAGATCAGCGTTCCATCGAGATCGGCGAGCAGCGGCCGCTCGCCCGGCTCGGAGGTGAAGTGAACGCGCATGCCCTTGCCGTCATTGCTCGGACCGGAAGACACACGAAACGGCGTTCGCGCACCGAGCAGCGTGAACGATCCTTCGCCGCGCATACTGCTCGCCAACGCGCGCATATCGCCGCTGAACATGAGATCGTCGATCCGCAGCGTTGAGTCGCTGGAGGCGTCATGCAGAACGATCTGTCCCGCGACGTTCATCCGCTCGATGGCGAGCGATCCGAGATTGAAGCGGCCAGCGGCGGATGGCGACTGGAAGCGGCCCTGCCGGTCGAGGCCGAGATTGAGCGCAAAATCTTTTAGCGACAGTTCGCTGGCGCGCCACTCGCCTCGCATCAGCGCACCGAGACTGAACTCGACATCGAGCTTCCCGGCGCTCACCCAGGGCGTGCCCTTCTCACCGACGGCCACGCCGTACAGCCGCAGCGTCGGCGTCGGCAGCAGCAATGCGTCGAGCTTGCCGGTCACCCGTACCGGCGCCCCGACCACGCGGGACGCTTCCGCCTCGAACTGGGGACGAAACTGGTTCCAGTCAACGAAATACGGCCCGACCAGCGCTGCCAACAGCGCAAGAATGAGAGCGATGGCCAGTCCGAGCAGCGTGGTCTGCAAGGTCTTTCCTCAGTACGAATATCGATCCTGTCGACGGCTTCGAATACTAAATTTAACACGCCCCGTTCACAACCCTGCACCCCGTTGGCGCACTGGCAACGGAGATCGCGATATGTGCGCAGGACTGGCGGTCGCCGCGGTCAGGTGAACCGGACGCCGATACTTCCGAGCGGAATGCCGGACACCGTCGTTGTCCACGTCTCGCCGGGCCTGATCGGCATGGCGCGGGTCAGCGTGCCTGTCGTGACGATCTCTCCGGCCGCGAGGCCGGGATTCACGTCATCCTTTGCCAGCACACCGACGAAATGACGCAAGGCCGACAGCGGACCGCCGAGCACATTGCGCGCATGGCCGCGATCCACGACATCGCCGTTGCACGCGAGTTCAACGTCGAAGTTCGAAAGCTGGTTCATCCAGGTTTCAGGATCGCCGAAAACCGGATACCGCTCGCCGATCAGCATCGCGCCATGCAGACCGAAGGCCGCTACCGTATCGGATGCGGCGAATTTCCAGTCGGGATAGATCGATTGCACGACCTCGTAGCCGAGCGCCACCCAACCGACACATGACAGAAGGTCGCGCTCGTTCATCGCCGCATTCGGCGCAGCCGACAGGCCGAACACGATTTCAGGTTCAATCCGTGGATCGGTCAGGTCCGCGAGAGATGCCGTTCCGCCGAGATCGGTCAGGTTGCGAACCGTACTGTCATACATGTAGCCCCAGATCGGGTCATTGACGTTGTACTGCGCCCAGATCGTGCTGTTGGTGAAGCCGATCTTGCGGCCCAGCACCTTTTCGCCACGCGCTTCGCGCATCTGCCGGACGACGGGCGTGACCTTGTAGGCCTCGTCGAGACCGAAGGCCGGATCGCGCGACGAGAAGGGCGAAATCTGGCGGCCCTGCCCGAGCACCGACAAAGCCTCGGTGGCGATGCTTTTCGCGTCCATCGCTGCTGTTGCGGTCATGACGGCAGAATCTTTCCCGGATTCAGAATGTTGTGCGGATCGAGCGCAACTTTCAGCGCGCGCATCGCGGCGACGGCTTCCGGTCCGAGTTCGGTTTCAAGATACTGTTGCTTACCCTGGCCGATGCCGTGCTCGCCGGTGCAGGTGCCGCCCATCGCCTGGGCACGTTCCACCAGACGATGCAGGAATCCGTCCGCGCGGCGCATCTCATCGGAATCGTTGACGTCCACCAGCATGGAGCAATGAAAGTTACCGTCGCCGACATGGCCGACGATGGGAGACAACAGCCCCACCGTCTCCAGATCCTTCTCGGTCTCGACCACACATTCCGCCAGCCGCGAAATCGGCACGCATACGTCGGTCGCAACCGCCTGCGCGCCGGGGCGAAGCCCGCGCACCGCCCAGTAGGCATCATGCCGCGCCTGCCACAGCCGAGTGCGATCTTCCTGCCGCGTGGTCCATTCGAACGCGCCGCCGCCGCATTCAGCGGCAATTTCCGCGAACATCTTCGACTGCTCGGCGACGTCGGCCTCGGTGCCGTGGAATTCGAGCAGCAGCAGCGGCGTTTCCGGCAGCGACAGCTTCGAGTAGGCGTTACAGGCCTTCACCTGCGCTGCATTCAACAACTCGATGCGCGCCAGTGGAATCCCGGTCTGGATCGCCATGATGGTCGCGTTGCAGGCGCCCTGCACGCTTGTGAACGAGCATGACGCAGCAGCAATGCTCTGCGGAATTCCGCGCAGCTTGATCGTAAGTTCGGAAATGATGCCGAGCGTGCCTTCGGCGCCGACAAACAGATGGGTGAGATCGTACCCGGCTGAGGACTTCTTCGCGCGCGTGCCCGTGGTGATGATCTCGCCGTCGGCGCGCACGACTTTCAACGCGAGAACATTGTCGCGCATGGTGCCATAACGCACCGCGTTGGTGCCGGAGGCGCGGGTCGAAGCCATGCCGCCGATCGAGGCGTCCGCGCCGGGATCGATCGGAAAGAACAGTCCCTGATCGCGCAGGTGTTCGTTGAGCGCCTTGCGGGTCACGCCGGGCTCGATCACGCAGTCGAGATCGTCGGCGTGGACGGCAAGAATCCG
>CALRLJ020000164.1:0-7942 GCA_943368635.1 Sediminibacterium ginsengisoli
TCGCGACATTAGCGTTTTTGTGGTGCGATACAACGGCTTGACCACGGCTATCGGTTCGGTCAAGCGCTCCCCGCAGCCCCGTCATTTTTCCTTAGGCTTTTTGCCTTGAGGCGCTCCCGACGTCTCCTTGAGCGCCTTAAGGGCCGCAAACGGGTGCTCATCGGGGTCTTCAGGGGTCTCGGGCGAATTGAACGCCACGCCCGGCTTGCGTGGATAGGGATCTATTCCCAGAAGCAAAAATTCCGTGGCCAACTGGCCGAGGTCGATAGCCCCGTTTACGATGGGTTCGGGAGGATCGGGGATTTCGGTATCCTCGCCCTGCTCTTTCTGGACCGACTTCGCACTGACGGGAATCTGCGATGGCGGCGCGAAGACCGCCGTCACGATCTCTTCGACGTCGTTCTCAAAGGGGTCCAGGGACACGACACAGGTTTGCTCTACCCGCGCACGGACTTTGCCGGAAATATTGACCCGCCCTTCGATGCCGGGCGTGACCTCGAGTGTCGCCACCGCCTGCAGTACCGCATTCACACCGGCGACAGCGGCAATCAGACTGCGCTGATCGGGCGTGGCCTCCAGCACCTGATGCAGCCCCGCCTCGGGCAGGTGGACCACCAGAACCGGGAAACTCCAGGGAAGATCGCTATCCGGCATATGCCCCGCCTTGCTCATGGCGCCACCCGTGGAGATTTGGCGCCAGGCTTCGGAAATGTCCAAGCCCCCTTACGAATGGCCGCCTCGTCCGATTTTGCAAGGTTCTCACCGGCTTCACGAACGTAGGACGCAAGCGCTTTTGCGCTGTCGAGAGCTTCTCCGTTGAAGACGTTTTTGGACAGCGCCTGCGCCAGTTCGTCGTCGCCCGCCTCGAAGGCCAGATCGTAGGCCGCGGAGCGCCCATAGAACGCCTCTCCGAACGCCTGCATGCGTTTCGGGACGGTCAGGTCGCCGACCCCCATCTCGCGGAGGTTGTCGTCCATATCCGCGCAGAAACGGTCGAATAGCGCCTGCGACAGGCTGCTTCCACCGTCCAGCGATTGCAGCCGGCGCAGCACCAGCCAGAGGTGCAGGATCAGCATGTCGAATCGGCCATTAACCGTGTCGCGCACGCCAAGGCTGGTGTAAAACGCCGGTTCTCGCGCTTGCGCCACGATCATGCCATAGATGGCTTCAATGGTGCCGCGCGGGACGCTGGGGTTCCTGAAACGATTGAACGGCCAAAGCATTTTCGGTTCCACGTCGAAGCCGGCGACGATTGCTGGTCGTCCTGTCGGCTTCCGGTGTGTTGAAATTGGAAGCTCTGCCCGGTACGTCAACGCTCAAGCTGATGCAAGAGGCAAGAGGAAGGCCACGCACGACATGACTGTTTTTAGACAGCCCGGTCCTCAGATCGCCGGAGCCCGGCGCTTCGCGGCCCGCTTGCGTGCAGCAGCCGCCATGGCACTGGTCTGCGCCGCCCTGACCGCCTGCACCGGCGAGCAGTTCCAGAAGGGCTATATCCTGCCACCGGGGGCACTTGAGCAAATTCCGATCGGCGCCAGCCAAGATCAGGTTCTGATCGTGATGGGAACGCCGTCCACCGTCGCCACTCTGAGCGGCGAGGTCTTCTACTACATCTCCCAGCGGTCCGAGCGCAAAGTCGCCTTCATGCAGCAAAAGGTCATCGACCAGCGCGTGATCGCGATCTACTTCGACAAGAACCGCACAGTCCAGCGCGTCGCCAACTACGGTCTGCAAGACGGCAAGATCTTCGACTTCATCAGCCGCACGACCGCGACCAGCGGTCAGGAAATGAGCTACCTGACGCCGATCTTCAAGCTGCTCAGCCCGAACTGATCGCCACAGGCCGTAGCGGCAGTTCAAGTGCCCAATTCTGCTGAGCGGAACGCTCCGCAGTATCGCGCCATGGCGGCGCTTGCCGCCACGAAACCTGCCCGCTACGTTTCCTTCCAACAAGTCTCGCAAACGAGACGTATCTGGGAGGATACCAATGACGCGTTCACTGTCCCGTCGTGCCGTGCTGTCAGGCGCTGCTGCCCTTTCGACAAGTCCCCTTTGGCCGCGTCCCGCGAAATCCGCCGACTGGCGTCCGACCGAGACCGTGAAGATCATCGTGCCGGCAGCGCCCGGCGGCAGTACGGACGTGATCGGGCGCTATCTCGCGCAACATCTGCAGCAGACATGGGGCATATCGGCCGTGGTCGAGAACAAGTCCGGCGGCGGCGGCACCATCGGCACCTCATATTTCATTCAGCAGAAACCCGACGGCAACACGATCCTCGTCGGCAATCCGGGTCCGAACGCAGTCGCCTATAGCATCTTCCGCACCCTGCCCTATAACGCCGATCAACTGCAGCCGGTGAGCAACGCGATCCGGATTCCCAACATCGTGTCGGCGCATCCATCCAGCGGCATCAAATCGATCAAGGAACTGATCGCCTATCTCAAGGCCAATCCGGACAAGCTGAACTACGGTACGTCAGGGGTCGGACAAAGCCCGCACCTCACCGCCGTCTGGTTCATGCAGTTGACCGGCGTGAAGATGACGCACATTCCGTTCCGTGGCGCCGGTCCGGCTCTCACCGGCGCACTCGGTGGCGACGTCTCGGTCCTGTTCGACAACCTCTATCCGTCGTTGCCGCAGGCGGAGGCTGGCAAGCTCGTCGCACTGGCGGTGACGACGCCGGAGCGCAGCTTCAAGGCGCCCAACATTCCGACCATGCGCGAAAGCGCGCCGGAGCTTGCCAACTTCGATGTGTCGTCGTGGTTCGGGATGTTCATCCAGGCCGGAACACCCCGGCCGATCGTCGACACGTACAACGCCGCGATCAAGTCGATGCTGGAGCGCGACGACATCAAGCGGAACATCGTCGCGATGGGTGCGGTGCCTGATTACGGCACGCCGGAGCAATACACAGCCTTCATCGATGCCGAGACCAAGAAGTTCGCGGGCATCATCAACAAGGAAGGCCTGAAGATGGACGTCAATTGACGTCACCCACGCAGCCGTTAGTCCAAAACAAAACGGCCGCTCATCGAGCGGCCGTTTCTTGTTCGTGGCGTTGGGATCAGACCGACATGAGTCCGTGTTCAACGAACTTGTAGCCAGCCTCCCAGCGCTGGTGCTGCTCGGTGTTTTCCGGATAGGGATTGTCGTGCGCCTCATTGTTGAAACGCGCAAGCTTCCCCTGCTCGAACGGATCGCCGTCGTCTGCTGCCATGTGTAGCCTCCCTTTGTTCAACGAGAGACAACGCACGGGGTCTTGATCGGGTTTCCGCGCGCGACAGAAATTTCCATGTTGATGACGATTCAATCTGTCATCAAATCGCAACAATTATCTGGGGCATCCGCGCAAAAGAAAACCCCGCGACGCGCGTCGCGGGGTTCCCCATTCATTGATGTGTAACGATCAGTGCGCCAGGATCGCGAGCAACAACAGTGCCACGATGTTGGTGATCTTGATCATCGGGTTCACAGCAGGACCAGCCGTGTCCTTGTAGGGGTCGCCGACGGTATCGCCGGTCACGGCTGCCTTGTGGGCATCCGAACCCTTGCCGCCATGGTGGCCGTCCTCGATGTACTTCTTGGCGTTGTCCCATGCGCCGCCACCCGAGGTCATCGAGATGGCAACGAACAGTCCGGTGACGATCACGCCGAGCAGCATCGCGCCGACGGCCGAGAACGCCGCCGACTTGCCTGCCGCACCGCTACCCGCGATGAAGTAGATGATGAAGAAGACAACGATCGGTGACAGCACCGGCAGCAGCGACGGAATGATCATTTCCTTGATCGCAGCGCGAGTCAGAAGATCGACGGCCTTGCCGTAATCCGGCTTGTCCGTACCCTTCATGATGCCCGGCTTTTCGCGGAACTGGCGACGCACTTCCTCGACGATCGCACCGGCAGCACGGCCAACAGCCGTCATGCCCATCGCGCCGAACAGGTACGGCAGCAGGCCGCCGAACAGCAGACCGACAACGACGTAAGGGTTGTTCAGCGAGAAGTCTGGAACGACGCCCTGGAAGTACGGATACTTCGCGGCGTTGGCGATGAAGAACTTGAGATCTTCATTGTAAGCCGCGAACAGCACCAGTGCGCCGAGGCCGGCCGAACCGATGGCGTAGCCCTTGGTGACCGCCTTGGTGGTGTTGCCGACCGCGTCGAGCGCGTCAGTGGCCTTGCGCACTTCCTTCGGCAGACCCGCCATTTCGGCAATGCCGCCAGCATTGTCGGTGACTGGACCGAACGCGTCGAGCGCCACGATCATGCCGGCCAGCGCCAGCATCGTCGTGGTCGCGATTGCGATGCCGAACAGGCCCGCGAGGCTGTAGGTGACGAGGATACCCGCGATGATGACGAGCGCCGGACCGGCGGTCGACTCCATCGAGATCGCGAGACCCTGGATCACATTGGTGCCGTGGCCGGTCACCGAGGATGCAGCGATCGACTTCACTGGGCGATAGTCAGTGCCAGTGTAGTACTCGGTGATCCAGATGATCAGACCCGTTACCACGAGACCGACGATGCCGCATTCGAACAGCGCCAGGCCGGTATACTTCACGCCCGCAAGCGGACCGAAGCCAACCAGCTGATGGATCACGAAGGCAACGCCGAACAGGGACAGAACGCCGGTGGCGATCAGGCCCTTGTAGAGTGCGCCCATGATCGACTGGCTGGCGCCAAGCTTGACGAAGAAGGTGCCGATGATCGATGTCAGGATGCAGATGCCGCCGATAGCGAGCGGCAGTATCATCATGTTGACCAGCAGCGGCGACGTGGCGAAGAAGATCGCCGCGAGAACCATGGTAGCGACAGCGGTCACAGCATAGGTTTCGAACAAATCAGCGGCCATGCCGGCGCAATCGCCGACATTGTCACCGACGTTGTCGGCGATGGTGGCGGGGTTGCGCGGATCGTCTTCCGGGATACCGGCTTCGACCTTGCCGACGAGATCGCCGCCGACATCCGCACCCTTGGTGAAGATGCCGCCGCCGAGACGGGCGAAGATCGAGATCAGCGATGCACCGAAGCCGAGCGCGACCAGTGCGTCGACGACGCCGCGGCTGTTGGCGGCGAGACCCGCAACTTGCGTGAGATACATGAAGTAGAGGGTGACGCCGAGCAGCGCGAGACCCGCCACCAGCATGCCGGTGATGGCACCGGCCTTGAACGCGAGTTCAAGACCGCCTGCCAGCGACTTGGTCGCCGCCTGCGCGGTGCGGACGTTGGCACGCACCGAGACGTTCATGCCGATGAAGCCTGCAGCGCCCGAGAGCACTGCGCCGATCAGGAATCCGATCGCGACCAGAAGGCCGAGGAAGTAAGCGAGCAGCGCGAAGATCACGATGCCGACGAGTCCGATCGTCATGTACTGGCGCTTGAGATAGGCCTGCGCGCCTTCGCGCACTGCCGCTGCGATTTCCTGCATGCGGGCGTTGCCCGCATCTGCCGCAAGCACCGACGAGGTTGCCCACACGGCGTAGACGATGGAAAGCGCTCCAGCGAGCACGATCAACCATAATGCTGTCATTGATTTTGCCTCAGATCCCTGCTGTTTCCCCAGAAACGCCCCACAGGCCGTACAGGGTGGCCGGGCGCGCAAAAAAGGAGGCATGCTTCGTCAAAAGGCGAAAAGCTGCCTCAATTCGGCGCGGACAATGCCAAAATCATACCCTTGACGCAACGCCGCCATCGACCCGTAAGACCTTTTTCGGGTGATTCAACGAATGCCGCACAAGGTGTTTGTTTGCAGTGCAAAAACGTCAGAAGTGACTGTAGGACAGCCGTTTCAGGGGCACGGGTTGACCCTTGGCGTCAAGGAACCGCGGAGCAGTCGCCCCCGCCTCGACCCTGCCGATGTCAGCGATCCGCACATTGGCCCGCGCGGCAGCCCCTGCGAACGAATCCCACCGATTCTCCGGGATGGCGCAGAGAACCTCATAATCGTCGCCACCCGACACGACGGATTCAAAACTCGAATGCCCTTTAGTGACCAAAGCGCGCGCCGGCTCCGAGAGCGGAACGGCCTCCAGATTGACCGCCGCCGAAATCCCCGAAGCCGCGCATAGTTTGGCGAGATCGCCGGCCAGTCCGTCCGACACGTCCATGGCAGCACTCGCATGGTCGCGGATCGCCACAGCAAGCGCATTGCGCGGCTGCGGCTCGCGGTAGCGCTGGATCAGGAATTCACGCGATGACGGATCGAGCGCGTCGCCCGCGATCTGACCTGTGAGCACGCGCACGCCCAAAGCCGCGTCGCCACTGGTGCCGGTCACCGCGATCCTGTCGCCCGGTTTTGCACCCGAGCGATGAACCATCCGGTCTGGCGGAACGCGACCGAACGCCGTGATCGAAATCATCAATGGACCTGGCGTCGACACCGTGTCGCCACCCAGCACCGGACAACCGAACCTAGACGCGTCTTCCCCGAGAGCACGCGCGAACGGCGCCAGCCATTCCTCTTTCACATCGCGCAGCGCCAACGTCAGGACAAAACCCGCAGGGACAGCACCCTTGGCCGCCAGATCCGACAGGTTCACCCGCAAAGCTTTGCGCGCAATCGTGTCCGGCGGATCGTCGGGAAGAAAATGGACGCCCTCGACGATGGCGTCGGTCGTCACAACAAGATCGTCGCCGGATTGTTTCAGCAGCGCCGCATCGTCGATCAGGCCGAACGCGCCGGGATCGGTCGCGAGCGGACGGAAGTAGCGCGCGATAAGGTCGTCCTCGCCCGATGCTCTGGCACCCGGCGCCGTCATCAGAAGCGTTCTCTTTTTGTGAACATGACTTTTTCGGAAAACCGGTACCCACTTTTCCGGGTCATGCTCAATGCCCCGTCCGCGCAAATTCGCTCGCGCGGAACTGCCGTGCGATTTGGTCGAGCACCGCATTCACCATGCCGGTTTCGTCCTTGTCCACGAAGGCATGCGCGACGTCGACATATTCCGACACCACGACGCGCGCCGGAATATCCTTGCGATGTTCGAGTTCATAAGCCCCTGCCCGCAACGTCGCGCGCAGGATCGCGTCGATGCGCTTCAGCGGCCAGCCGCTTTCGAGCGCCTTATCGATCAGCGGATCGAGCTTGCTCTGGTCGCGCACCACGCCAGACACCACGTCCTTAAAGAACGCGGCCTCAGCCGGGAGATAGGTATCGCCTTCAACTTCATTGCCAAGCCAGTGGCTTTCGAACTCAGCGAAGATGTCCTCGATGCCAGCGCCTGCAATATCCATTTGATACAGAGCTTGCACGGCCGCGAGACGCGCAGCGCCGCGCCGATTGGCTTTTTTGTCGCCCTGACCTTTGTCGCTGGATTTCTTGGGCTCGCTCATAGCGGTTTTGCCAGGCGCTTCTTGATCCGCATCATGGTGAGCGCCGCACGAGCCGCGTCACCGCCCTTGTTCAACTTGTCGGCGCGGGCACGTTCCCATGCCTGCTCCGTGGTGTTCACGGTGATGATGCCGTTGCCGAGCGGCAGACCGCGCGCCACAGCGAGATCCATCAACGCGCGCGAAGACTCCATCGACACAATCTCGAAGTGAATGGTGTCGCCGCGCACCACGCAACCGAGCGCAATGGCGCCATCGTACTGCCGGCCGTTCTTCTTCGATGCGTCGAGGGAGATCGCAATAGCCGCCGGAATTTCGAGCGCGCCCGGAACGCTGATCACGTCGTAGCCGACCCCGGCAGCTTCAAGCTCCTTGATCGCGCCCTGAAGCAACGCTTCCTGAATATCGTCGTAAAACCGGGCTTCGATGATGACGACGGTCGCGCCGCTGATGTCGGTTTCGTCCTTGAGCTCTGCGCGGCGCGGTTCGGCCATCATTCCATCCAGTCAAAGGGTTGCGATATTTGCGCGTTTGTAGTCGCTGAACGCAACAAAGCCAAGCACAACAGGCCCTTTTCAAGGCAGGGATGCAGCCCAGAACCGTTTCAAACGGCCT
>CALRLJ020000165.1:0-7898 GCA_943368635.1 Sediminibacterium ginsengisoli
CATTTTTGACGCGTTTTCTTCACCCGAACCGGTATCCACTTCGCGCGAAACCGCTATAAAGGCGCGCATTCACGGAGACGGCTGCCGGACGGCGCTACAGGAACGATCAAAATGGCTGCAAAAGAACTGGTTTTTTCGGGCGTCCAGCCGACGGGCAATCTGCACCTCGGCAACTATCTCGGCGCCATCGTCAACTTCGTGAAGCTTCAGGACACCCACAACTGCGTCTACTGCGTGGTGGACCTGCATGCCATTACCGTCTGGCAGGATCCTGCCGAACTGACGCGCAACATCCGCGAAGTGACCGCAGCCTTCATCGCCAGCGGCATCGATCCGAAGAAGCATATCGTGTTCAACCAGAGCCAGGTCTCGGAGCACGCCGAACTCGCATGGGTGTTCAACTGCGTCGCACGGCTCGGCTGGCTCAACCGCATGACCCAGTTCAAGGAGAAGGCCGGCAAGGATCGCGAGAACGCGTCGGTCGGTCTTTACGCCTATCCGAACCTGATGGCCGCCGACATTCTGGTCTATCGCGCGACCCATGTGCCGGTCGGGGAAGACCAGAAGCAGCATCTGGAACTGTCGCGCGACATCGCGCAGAAATTCAACAACGACTTTTCCAGCTCGATCGCCGCGCACAACTTCGGCGAAAAGTTTTTCCCAATGCCGGAGCCGCTGATCACCGGTCCCGCCACGCGCGTGATGTCGCTGCGCGACGGCTCCAAGAAAATGTCGAAGTCCGATGCGTCGGATTATTCGCGCATCAATCTGTCCGACGATGCCGACGCGATTGCCCAGAAGGTGCGCAAGGCCAAGACCGATCCCGAGCCGCTGCCGAGCGAGGAAGAGGGTCTCAAGAGCCGTCCCGAAGCCGACAATCTGGTCGGAATCTATGCCGCGCTGTCGGGACAATCGCGTCCGGATGTGCTGCGTGAATTCGGCGGCGGACAATTCTCCGGCTTCAAGATGGCGCTGGTCGATCTTGCGGTGGCGAAACTCGGCCCGATCGGCGCGGAAATGAAAAAACTGACGCAGGACACCGCTTATGTGGACGCGGTGCTGGCCGATGGTGCGGATCGCGCCCGCGTCATCGCGGCTGAAACCATGAATGCGGTGAAGGACATCGTCGGTTTTATCCGCAAGAAATAATCCAATACAAATCGATGCTGTCGCCATGTCGCGTTGGCTTCACGAACTCGCGAATCGAGTTCCGTCAAGTCGCTTCTCGCCTTGTCGGCGCGCCCTCGCGCATGGCAGCATGATGCCGGTTCAATAAGTTGCACGTATTCTCATCGCAAAACCGGTGCTCGCAAAACCGGTGCCCACTTTTGCGGAATACGCGCGAGGGACATGCATGAGCAGCCAGCGACGCAGTTACGAGCAAGGCCACAAGCCGAAATGTCTGGTGGTCGTTGACGACACCGCAGAGGGCGACCGCGCGGTTTATTATGCGAGCCGTTGGGCGGTGCGCGTCGGCGGCGGCGTGGTGATGCTGCGCGTCATCGACACCGGCGATCGCAACCAGCAATGGCTCGGCGTCGCCGACATCATGCGGGCGGAAGCCGAAGAGATCGCCAACGCAGCGCTCGACCGCGCCTCGGGCCGCGCCAACGGCATTGCCGCGATCACGCCTGAACGCGTGATCCGCGAAGGCGATCCCGGCGAGCAGATTCTCGACGTCATCGATAGCGACGTCGACATTTCAATGCTGGTTCTGGCGGCCAGCGCCGGTGCCGAGGGGCCGGGCCCGATCATCACCCTGCTGGCAAAATCGGCCGGAACCTTCCCGATCCCGATCACCGTGGTGCCGGGCAATTTGAGCGATATCGACATCGACGCGCTGTCTTAAACGGCGGCGACGCCCCGGAAACGGCTCCAATCGGCTCCCGACAGGCTGCTCCGGAACACCCGCCATGCGCCCTTGATCGGGCTGTTTCAGGCGCCATCTGTGCTATAGGAACCGCTCACTTAACCCGTTCGCGCCGGCCTTGAACCGGCGATGCGCCGGAGATCCAGATGTTTATCCAGACTGAAGCGACCCCCAATCCCGCGACCCTGAAGTTCATTCCCGGCCGCACTGTGCTCGATACCGGCACCATGGAATTCACCGACCGCGATACCGCAACCCGCTCCCCGCTGGCCGAACGGCTGTTCGGCGTGCCCGGCGTCACCGGCGTGTTTTACGGTTCGGATTTTGTGACCGTCACCAAGGACGACAGCGACTGGCAGCACCTCAAGCCGGCGATCCTCGGCGTCATCATGGAACACTATATGTCGGGCGCACCGCTGCTCGCCGACGGCCAGATTGCAGACGGCGATGCGCCGCATGCCGAGGAGTTCTTCAACGAGGCCGACACCGAGACGGTGGCGATCATCAAGGATCTGCTGGAGACGCGGATTCGCCCGGCGGTCGCCAGCGACGGCGGCGACATCACCTTCCGCGGCTTCAAGGACGGCATCGTCTATCTCGACATGAAAGGCTCGTGCGCCGGCTGCCCGTCATCGACGGCGACGCTCAAGCACGGCATCCAGAACCTGCTGAAGCACTTCATTCCGGATGTGGTCGAAGTCCGGCCGATGTAACCAGCCACCTCATTTCATCGCGTATTTCGTCATGGCCGGGCTTGTCCCGGCCATTTCGTTTCAGATAGCAAGATTTCCAGTTCCATCACTGCTAAAGTCATTTCCATGATCGTTCTCGCCATCGATACCGCGCTGGATTACTGCGCCGCCGCCGTGCTGGACGCGGGCGCGCGGACCATGATCGCGCATGAAACGCTGGAGATGAAGCGCGGTCACGCCGAGGCGCTGATGCCGCTGATCGCGCGGGTCATGACAACCTCCGGCCTACGCTATCTCGACCTCGACCGTATCGCGGTCACCACCGGTCCCGGCAGCTTTACCGGATTGCGCGTCGGTATCTCCGCGGCACGCGGCATCGGTCTTGCCGCCGACAAGCCGGTGATCGGCCTGACCACGCTGTCGGCTTTTGTCGCGCCGCTGGTCGCCGAGCAAAAAGAGCAGCCGATTATCGCTGCGATCGACGCCCGGCATGACAATGTTTATTTTCAGGTGGTCGCCGGCAATGGCGCAGCCTTGATGCGGCCCGCTGTCGTGCCGATTGAAGACACGTTCGTTGCCTCGCGCTTCGGCGCGCTGCGCATGGTTGGCAATGCCGCGCGCATCCTTGCGGATCGCTGGCCGCGCAATGTTCCAGCACCGGCGCTGGTCGATCCCAAACCCGGCCCCGACATTTCCTGGGTGGCATGGATCGGGGCCGCGACCGAACCGGGTGCTGCCCCTGCCAAGCCATTTTATTTGCGCGCGCCGGACGCCAAACCAAAAGCCGGCTTTGTCCTGCCGGACGTGCGGGCATAACCATGCCGCGTCTTCCTGCATTCCTCACCAGATTTCTGCCGCACCTGTTCAAGCGTCCCGACGCCACGGTCGAGCCCGCCAACCTGCGCGATGCGCCGCGGCTGTCGCAACTGCATCGCGCCTCGTTTCATCGCGGCTGGGGCACGGAAGAATTCGAACAGATTTTAATCGAGCGCAACGCATTCGCCCACCGGCTGCGGCTGGGCGGATCCACCATCGGGTTTATTGTGTCGCGCACTGCAGCGGACGAAGCGGAAATTCTCTCTGTTGCGGTTGCACAGAAACATCGCGGGCGCGGCTTCTCGCGCGATCTGTTGCGCATGCATCTCGGACACCTCGCGGGCCACGGCCTCAAAAAGGTGTTTCTCGAGGTGGAGGAAAACAACCGGCCTGCCCGCGCCCTTTATGAACGCGCCGGATTTCGTGTCGTCGGCCGCCGCGAACGGTATTACAAGGATGCGGGCGGCGAACAATTGAACGCCGTGGTGATGCAACGAGACTTGTCGTAAGCTTCCTGCGGTGGCAAAACACGGCTCAATTCACCGGAAACTCGTATCATGACGTCCTTGAAGTCCATGCCTGCGGGCAAGCATACGGATATCGAGAAACGCTGCGCCGCGGCGGGAATGCGCATGACCGAGCAGCGTCGCGTCATCGCGCGGGTGCTCGCGGAAGCGATGGATCACCCCGATGTCGAGGAACTCTACCGGCGCTGCGTCGCGGTCGATGACAAGATCTCGATCTCGACGGTCTACCGTACCGTGAAACTGTTCGAGGATGCCGGCATCATCGAGCGTCACGACTTTCGCGAAGGCCGCGCCCGCTATGAGCAGGTGCCCGAGAGCCATCACGATCATCTCATCAATCTGCGCGACGGTAAGGTGATCGAATTCACCTCCGAGGAAATTGAAAAACTGCAGACCGAGATCGCGCGCAAGCTCGGCTTCAAGCTGGTCGATCACCGGCTCGAACTGTATTGCGTGCCGCTCGACGACAAAACCAGGGACGACAACAAGACTTGAACACGTCCTGCCCTTACGACCTCATCATCTTCGACTGTGACGGCGTTCTCGTCGACAGCGAGGCGCTGGCCTGCGTGGTTCATGCCGACGTGATGACACAGTACGGCTACACCATCACCGCCGAACAGGTTCATGACCGTTTCCTCGGCCGCTCGGCGCGCGAGGCAAGGCTTGAAGTCGAGAGCGAGCTTGGCCGCGCCTTTCCCGACACCTACACCGCACAATTGCGATCCACGATCGATCGCGTGTTCGGCGAACAACTCACGCCCGTTCGCCATATTGCCGAGACGCTTGCAAAACTGTCTCAACGCATCTGCGTGGCGTCATCCGGCACGCCGACGCGCATTCGTTCGAGCCTCACGACCACCGGGCTGATCGATTACTTCGCGCCACATCTATTTTCGGCGATGCAGGTCGAGCGTGGCAAACCCGCGCCGGATCTGTTTCTGTTTGCCGCGGCACAGATGAACACGCCGCCGGAGCGATGCGTCGTGATCGAGGACAGCGTGCCCGGCGTCACCGCCGCTTCCGCCGCAGGCATGACCGTGATCGGATTTACCGGCGGCAGCCATTGCCGGCCGGCCGACGCAGACCGGCTGCGCGCCGCCGGTGCCGTCCTTGTCATGAACGACATGCGCGCGTTGCCTGATCTGATCGTGCAAAGTCCGAATCGCGCAGAAATAACAGCCATTTAGAGCGTTTTCAGCACTCCGGGGGCGGCCCGGTCGCTGGATTCCGGCACCCTTTATCTATATCTGAGGCACCAGAACGCGGCCCCGGAGCCGCCGATCAGGATTTCGATGACCGCGCCGCGCAAGCTGCACATCAAGTCATACGGCTGTCAGATGAATGTCTACGATGCACAGCGCATGGTGGACACGCTGGCTGTGGAAGGATTCGTTGAAACGGCATCCGCCGATGACGCGGACCTTGTGATTCTCAACACCTGTCATATCCGCGAGAAGGCATCCGAAAAGGTCTATTCGGAACTGGGCCGCTTGCGCGTCATGAAGGACGACGCCGCCCGCAACGGCCGCGAGGTGCGGATCGCGGTCGCGGGCTGCGTCGCGCAGGCCGAAGGCAACGAGATCATCAAGCGCGAGCGCGCCGTCGACATCGTGGTCGGACCGCAGAGCTATCATCATCTGCCGCAGCTTCTGAAGCAGGCGGAACAAAGCGGCCGCGCCATCGAGACGGAATTTCCGGTCGAGGACAAATTCGCGTCTCTGCCCCATCCGAAGCCTGCGATGATCCGGGCGCGTGGCATCTCATCCTTCGTCACCGTGCAGGAAGGTTGTGACAAATTCTGCACCTTCTGTGTGGTGCCCTATACGCGCGGCATGGAAGTGTCGCGTCCGGTTGCGCGTATCGTCGACGACGTGCAGCGCCTCGCCGATAACGGCGTGCGCGAGATCACGCTGATCGGCCAGAACGTCAACGCATTCCATGGCGATGGCGGCGACGGCCAGTCATGGTCGCTGGGCCGGCTGCTGTATCGCCTTGCCGAGATTCCCGGCATCGTTCGCCTGCGTTATTCGACCAGCCATCCGCGCGATGTCGACGATGCGCTGATCGAGGCCCATCGCGATATTCCAGCCGTCATGCCGCTGGTGCATCTGCCGGTGCAGTCCGGCTCCGACCGCATTCTGGAGGCGATGAACCGCAAACATACCGCCGCCGATTATGCCCGCACCGTGGATCGGTTCCGCAAGGTGCGCGAAGACATTGCATTTTCATCGGATTTTATCGTCGGATTTCCGGGAGAAACCGAGGAAGACTTTTCGGCAACACTCGCGCTGGTCCGCCAAATCAGCTACGCTGGAGCCTATTCGTTCAAGTATTCGCCCCGGCCGGGCACACCGGCTGCGGACATGCAGGAGACGGTCACGACCGCTGTTATGGACGAGCGATTGGCGCGGCTTCAGGAGTTGATCGACAGCCAGCAGGCTGCCTTCAATGCGGCCGCCATCGGCAAGACGGTCGATGTGCTGTTCGAACGCGCCGCGCGCAATCCGGGTCAGATCGTCGGCCGCACCGCGCACCTCCAGCCTGCCCATGTCATGGCTTCGCCCGACATCATCGGCCGGGTGCTTCCCGTCACCATCGACAGTCTCGAGCGCTACAGCCTGATCGGCGCGCTCGCCGAACCCGCGCCTTCGCGCGTCCCGACGCTTTCCCTGTCAGCCAAACCTTCCCTGTCCGCTATGACCACCGGAGCCTGAACCCTTGCCAAAAAGCGCATCGGATTCGCCGACACTCGCCCCCAGCCGCAAGAACGACGTTCAGACCCCGCACGAAGCCCAGATCGTCGTTGCCTTCGACGACAATGGCGCCGCCTCCGCTCTGGTCGGCCCCTATGGACAAAACCTTGCTCTGATCGAACGCCGCCTCGGCGTGGTCGCCGACTCGCGCGGCAACCACATCACTGTCGCAGGATCGCGCGACGGCTGCGATGCCGCGCGGCGGGTGCTCGAAATGCTCTATGAACAGGCGGTGCGCAGTCAGGATGTCGCGCAGGGCGACGTCGAAGGCGCGATCCGCGCCGTGATTGCCCAAGGCTCGCTGTTCGAATTCGATCCGAAGACGGCCAAATCGCAATTCGAGGAAATCAATCTGCGCAAGCGTCCGGTGCGGGCACGCACAGCCGCGCAGGATTCCTACATCCGCGCGCTGAAACGCCACGAACTGGTTTTCGGCATCGGCCCTGCCGGCACCGGCAAAACATGGCTTGCGGTGGCGCAGGCCTGCCAGTTGTTCGAGCGCAAGGAAGTCGATCGCATTATCCTGTCGCGCCCTGCCGTTGAGGCCGGCGAACGTCTCGGATTTTTGCCGGGCGACATGCGCGAGAAGGTCGATCCTTATTTGAGGCCGATCTACGACGCGCTGTACGATCTGATGGATTCGCGCATCGTCGAGCGCGGCCTGCAAAGCGGCGAAATCGAAATCGCGCCGCTGGCGTTCATGCGCGGCCGCACGCTGACCAATGCTGCGATCATTCTCGACGAAGCGCAGAACACCACGTCGATGCAGATGAAAATGTTTCTGACTCGTTTGGGCGAGAACAGCCGCATGATCATCACCGGCGATCCGAGCCAGGTCGATCTGCCCAACGGCCAGCCGTCGGGCCTTGCGGAAGCCGCCAAACTGCTCGACGGGGTTGAGGGCATCACGCAGGTGAAGTTCACCGCGCAGGACGTGATCCGCCACGAACTGGTGGCGCGGATCGTTGCGGCTTACGAAGGCGCGCCGAAGCCGCCGGGCGGCAAGCCGTGATGCATCATCGAAGCGAACTGACCGATAACGGCAACCAAGATTCTTGATATGACGTCCGCCGACATTCCCGCGACTGAAGTGCTCGTCACGGCCGACTGCTGGAACCGCGAGAGCGGCGCGGAAACCGCGATCCATCGCGCCATCGAGACCGCCGCAGCGATGGTCGACGCCGACACCGGCGACGCCGAAATCGCGGTGATGCTGACCGACGATGCCGGCATTCGC